>DATCDZ010000146.1:0-2270 GCA_036510395.1 Verrucomicrobiia bacterium | reverse complement strand
CGCTGTCGCCGAAAATTGCCAGCGCGCGCGCATTTTTTATTTCCGCGATGCTGCCGGGTTGCAACGAAAAACCCGTGAAAAACGGCGGCTCCTGGATGTAAGTGGATTTGCGATCCCATTCGTAGACGTTGCCGGTGCTGGACGGGATTTCGTTCCACTTCGGATTTTGTCCGGCGAAATCCTTGTAAAGTTTTCGGAAAACCTCAGGCTGCAACGCGGCCTGCATCAGGTCGCGGACTTCGCGCAATGTCGGCCACAAATCTTTCAGGAAAACGTCCGCGCCGGATTTGTCTTTGCCGATCGGATCGTGGTTCATGTCAATGTCCACGCGCCCCGCGAGCGCGAACGCGACGACGAGCGGCGGCGACATGAGAAAATTTGCCTTGATGTTTTGATGCACGCGCGCCTCGAAATTTCGATTGCCGGAAAGCACCGACGCGGCCACCAGATTATTTTTCACGATCGCGTCTTCAATCGCCGGATGCAGCGGGCCGGAATTGCCGATGCACGTCGTGCAACCATAGCCGACGGTTTGAAAACCGAGCTTGTCCAGATATGGCGTGAGGCCGGTCTTGTTCAAATAATCCGTGACGACGCGGCTGCCGGGCGCGAGCGATGATTTCACCGTGCTGTTGATGGTCAGCCCGCGCTCGACAGCTTTCTTCGCGAGCAGACCGGCGGCGAGCATGACGCTCGGATTGCTCGTGTTCGTGCAGCTCGTGATCGCCGCGATGAGCACGGAGCCGTTGCGAACGTCGCCGTCCAGTTGCGGCGCGTTTCCGTGAATCGAATCTGGCGTCGGATGTTCGTTGAGCATCTCGCGTTCGCTGCGATGGACATTTCCATTTTCCTGGTCGCCGCCACCCGAATGAATTTCGCCGCCCGCAGAAACATGCACGGTGCGCGACAATTCCTCGGGCTTCATGCCAAATCCGCTTTCGGTGACAGGCTTGCTGAACGTGCTGATGAAACTTTCCTTCATCTTCGGCAGCTCGATCCGGTCTTGTGGCCGTTTCGGCCCGGCCACGCTGGGCACGACGCTGGCAAGATCCAGTTCCAATTCCTGCGAATAAACAATGTCGCCTCTTTTCGGCATGCCCCACAAGCCCTGCGCCTTGTAATAATTTTCGTAGGTCTTGACCGCTTCGTCGCTGCGGCCGGTCGCGCGGAGATAATTCACGCATTCGGCGTCAATCGGGAAAAAGCCCATCGTCGCACCGTATTCGGGCGCCATGTTCGCGATGGTCGCGCGGTCCACGACCGGCAACGCCATCGCGCCGGAGCCGAAAAATTCCACGAATTTTCCGACGACCTTCGCCTTGCGCAACATTTGCGTGACCGTGAGCGCGAGGTCGGTCGCGGTGACGCCTTCGCGCAACGCGCCGGTGAGATGCACGCCGACGACATCCGGCGTGAGAAAATAAACCGGCTGGCCGAGCATCCCCGCCTCGGCCTCGATGCCGCCGACGCCCCAGCCGACAATTCCCAGGCCGTTGATCATCGTCGTGTGCGAATCCGTGCCGACGAGCGTGTCGGGATAAAAAATTCCATCCGCTTCGAGAACTCCCTTCGCGAGATATTCCAGATTCACTTGATGCACAATGCCGATGCCCGGCGGCACGACTTTGAACGTGTCGAACGCCTGCATTCCCCATTTCAAAAATTGATAACGCTCGCGGTTGCGCGTGAATTCCAAATCCAGATTGCGCTGCATCGAATCCGCCGAGCCTGCGAAATCCACCTGCACGGAATGATCCACGACCAAATCCACCGGCACGAGCGGCTCGATGATTTTTGGATTTTTGCCGAGCTTCGCGACCGCGCTGCGCATCGCAGCCAAGTCCACAAGCAATGGCACGCCGGTGAAATCCTGCAAAACAATCCGTGCGACGACGAACGGGATTTCCGCCGTGCGGCTGTCGGTCGGCTTCCAGTTCGCGAGTTCCCTGATGTTCGCCTCGGAAACTTTTTTGCCGTCGCAATTGCGCAGGACGGATTCCAAAACGAGCCGGATGGAAACCGGCAATTTTGAAATCGCGCCGACGCCGGCCTTTTCGAGCGCGGGCAGCGAATAAAAGTTTCCCTGTTTCCCGTTGCCGAGATCAAATTTTTGCAGTGAGTTGAATAGATTGTGTGCGCTCATGTCATTCCTTTAACGCCATGAAAATGAAGGTTGAGCGCGAAGGTGTCAAGCGAAGCGCGTTGTTTGAAAAACATATTGGTGGGGCGAGCGTCCCCGCGATCTGGATATTCAACTTTCAGCAGCGGCT
>DATCDZ010000145.1:0-10047 GCA_036510395.1 Verrucomicrobiia bacterium | reverse complement strand
TGGACGGTCGCGGCAATTATTTGACGACCCACAAAATCATCTGCTTGCTGCTGCATCATCTCGTCGTCAACCGGAAGCTGACCGGGCGCGTCGTGAAGGCGCTGACGACGACTTCGATGGTGGACAAGATGTGCGCGTTTTACGGCCTGCCGCTTGTCGAGACGGGCGTCGGTTTCAAATACATTTGTGCGGAGATGATCAAGGGCGGCGTGCTGCTGGGCGCGGAAGAAAGCGGCGGCATCGGTTTTCCAAACCACATTCCCGAGCGCGACGGCATCGCGGCTGGCCTGATGCTTTTGGAATTGCTCGCGACGGAAAAAATTTCCGTCAACAAAATGCTGGCAAATCTGGAGAAACAATTCGGCCCGCATTGTTACGGGCGGATTGACGCGCATTTCCCATTGGAGAAACGCGCCGCGCTGATGGACTTTCTGAAAAGCAATCCGCCGAAAAAATTGTTGCGCTCGCCGCTGGCCGAGGTGAAGTCGTTTGACGGCGTGAAATTTGTTGCGGAAGATTCCTCATGGCTGATGTTGCGCGGTTCGGGAACGGAGCCGGTGCTGCGCATTTACGCCGAGGCGAAATCGGACGCCGGCGCGGAGAAACTTTTGAAGCTCGGCGTGTCGTTGACAAAACGGGTTTGACTATCAGAGAATGGCGCATGATCAACTCCGGCATCCTCAATCCGCAAATTCTGTCACTGCTCGCGCGCGTGCGGCACACCAACGCCATCGTCATCGCCGACCGCGGCTTTCCGTTCTGGCCGATGATCGAGACGGTGGATGTTTCGGTGGTGGACGATTTGCCGACCGTGCTGCAACTCATCAAGGCCCTGCGCGCCAACCACAACTTCACACAGGCCTACATGGCGAAGGAATTCAAGGCGAACAATTTCAAGATAACGCAGGAGAAATTTGCCAAGACCCTCAAGCGCATCCCGGTGAAGTTCGAGCCGCACATCGAATTCAAGAAGCGCGTGCCCCACGCCATCGGACTCATCCGCACCGGCGACACGGTGCAATATGCGAATACGATTTTGATTTCGGGTTGAGTTTTCGCGCAAGCGTCCCCAAATAAAAACGCCCGCGATTTTGTCACGGGCGTTTTGAATTTGCGGATGATATTATACTTTTGCATCCCGCGCTTCCAGCTTCTGCCAGAAAGCACCGTAAAATGCGATGAAGATAAAACACACCAACGGCACAATGAAGCCCGCGCGCATCGAATGCACATCTGCGATGTGTCCCATGAAAGGCGCGGCAATCGCCCCGCCGACGATGGACATGACAATGAGCGACGAGCCGAGCTTGGTGTAGTCGCCCAATCCGCGGATGCCGAGCGCAAAAATCGTCGGATACATCACGGACATAAAGAAAAACGTGCCAAACATCGCATAAAGTCCCAGCTTGCCGCCCCCCATGCAGACCGCCGCCAGCACTACATTGATAGCCGCGTAGGCCGCCAGCACCAAGTGCGGCTTGAACTGGCTGATGATGACACTTCCGAAAAAGCGTCCAACTGTGAACAGCACAAAACCAATGCCGCCCAACATTGCAGCGGCTTTCGCAGGCGTCACGTCGGGGTCGTTCTCAATGATATAATTGACGCAGAAACTGAAAATGCCAGTCTGGGCCGCGACGTAAAGAAATTGCGCGATGACGCCGAGCGTAAAATGTTTCCGCCGGAACATATCCCAGTTTTTTGTCACGACCATAAATGATCCGATGTAGGCGGCTACGATCAGACCGTATTTGGTCGGGTCGAGCAAATTCGCCGGCAAGTTGAGCAGCGCCCAGACTAATCCCAAAATCGGCGCGATGAAGAAATACAGCAGTCCCCACACAACCGCCAGCGCGACGCCAATGCCCGCGAACTGGCCGCCGGAAGGTTTCAGGCTGGTTTTTTTGCTTTCATCCTCTGCGTGCAAATCCGGCACCTTGGACATGATAAACATGACAATCAGCACGGCCACAAAAATGCCGATACCCAGGTAAGGAGTGACCAAACCGGCATTGGCATTGGTGCCTGAAGCGACCGCGGCAGTGGCATCGCTCGATCCATCGCCGCCTCCTCCGAAAACGAAATGGCCGCCCACGATCGGGCCGAGAATCCAGCCCACGCCGTTGAACGTCTGCGCGATGTTGATGCGCGTCGCGCCACTTTCCGGCGGCCCGAGCACGGTCGTGTAAGGATTGGCGATGGTTTCCAGACACGTCATGCCCGCCGCGATGACGAACAATCCCAGCAAAAATGCCGAATAGGTGCCGATGCCCACCGCGTGAATCATCCAAAAGGCGCCGCTGGCAATCAGCACCAGTCCAACCAGGATGCCGCTCTTGTAACCAAACTTGCGCGCTATCAAACCGGCGGGAATCGCCATCAGGAAATAGCCCAGATAATTGGCGAACTGCACCAAACCCGACTGCTGCTTGTTGATATGCAGCGAATCCTGAAAATGCTTGTTGAGGATGTCTATCATCCCGTTGCAAAAGCCCCAGAGCAGGAACAGCGACGTGACCAATGCAAAGGTGATGAAAAGGTTCCGGCCATCCGGCAGGCGGAACAGTCCCATCCCTTTTGGTGTCGGCTGGTTTGAAGTCGTCGAGGTGGTCGGTGTAATCATAATTTTATTTAGATAAAGAAACGCTTGAGCGCCGGTTGTTGCTGATGCCCTTGCTATTATTTGAATTGCGCTTTCGCGTCAAGCTTTCTGCGAGAAAAATTTGCCAAAATGACGCGAACTGAAGACTGGTGGAGCCGACAGGATTCGAACCTGCGACCCCCACAATGCCATTGTGGTGCTCTACCAACTGAGCTACGACCCCATCCAGAGTGACGCGCAATCTAAAGTTTCAGCCGCACTTGTCAAAATGTTTTTCAACTCCCGGCAAAATTAAAATCGGCTCAAAATCCCATTTTGAACTTGAACCGTGGCCGTTCGACTTTAGCCTCGCGCCGTGAACAACTGCCTGCCGAGCGTAACCGTCATCATCGCCGCGCGCCCGGACCAGTCCGAAATCAAGGCTGTCGCGGCGGCACGGCAACTGGATTATCCGCCGGACTTTTTGGAAATCATCGTCGCGCGCGGCAGGCAGCCATCCGTCCAGCGCAACACCGCGCTGCGCGCGGCGCGCGGCGAACTCGTTTTTTTTCTGGATGACGACTCGGTCGCGCCGACCGGCAGCCTGCGCCGCGCCGCCGCGCATTTTGCGGATTCCAAAGTGCAGGTCGTCGGCGGGCCGAACGTCTGCCCGCCCGGTGCGCCGTTGCTGGAACAAATTTTTGCGCTGACGCTCGGCAATTGGATTGCCTTCGGCCCCAGCCGCGCGCGTTACGCGCCCGTCGGCAGGCTGCGCGATTCCGGGGAAAAGGAACTGATCTTGTGCAACCTCGTCGCGCGCCGCGCTGCGCTGCTGGAGTGCGGCGGTTTCAACGAGGCGCTTTATCCGAACGAGGAAAACGCGCTCATGGACGACATTCAAAATCGTGGCGGACGTTTGCTTTACGACCCTGGGCTGTTTGTCTATCGCCATCCGCGCGGCACAATCAAATCATTCGCAAAAATGCTGATGACTTACGGACGCGGACGCGCCGAGCAGGTGCGCGTCAATCCGACTTCGAGTTCACTGCTGAATTTTGTGCCGCCGCTTTTTTGCGTTTTTCTCGTAGTGATGCCATTTCTCGTCACGCTGCCGGTTGCCTGGAAAATCAGCATGGCAGCGCTGGGAATTTATGTTTTTGCGGTTTTGGCGCAGGCCGTTGTGTTGATGCCGCGCGGCGGAGTCTTGAGAAGTCTTGAGACAATTCCGTTCATCGTCCTCACGCACATCCTTTACGGCGTCGGTTTCTGGCGCGGGCTGTTCACAAAATTAAACCGTGCCGAGAACAAGCCGAAGGTGGAAGTCGTTTTAGAAACGATTACGCGGTGATTTTTGCCACAGAGGCACAGAGACGCCGAGAAAATAATTCATCTCTGTGCCTCTGTGGCAAATCAGCTTTTCCCCCGCTGCCGATTCACTTCGTAAAGGAAAACTGCCGCTGCCGCGCCGACGTTCAGCGAATCAATTGTCGGCGGCATCGGAATCGTCACGGCCTCGTCGCAGCTTTCAAGAACGGCTTTGGAAATGCCGTCGCCTTCGCTGCCGAAGACGATGCAGCAATCGCCCGTGAAATCCGCCTGCGAAAGCGTTCTGCCGTCCGCGCGCGGATGTGCGGCGATGCGGCGAATTCCGCGCGCCCGTAATTCGCGCAACGTTTCCGCGAGCGTCGGCTTTTTCTCGCGCAACGAAATTCCGCGCGCGCGCAATTCATTTTCAGACTCGTGCGGCCCGCGCGTCTGTTTCAACTCCACGACAGGCAGTTGAAAAATCGTGCCCATCGAATTTCTCACCGCTCGGCGCAGAAACGGGCTGCTGCTCGTTTCGCCGACGATCAGCGCGTGCGCGCCGAACGCCGCGCAGTTGCGCATAAGCGCGCCGAGATTTTCCGCGTTCGACAGCGAATCAATCGCCACGAGCAATTTTGGACCTGGACTTTTAGCCAGAATTTCTTCGAGCGAAATCGGCGGAGGAATTTTTCCGACGGCGAGGACGCCTTGAAACAGCGCGAAGCCCGTGAGCGTCACCAGAAAGCGCCGTTCCGCGAGATAAACAATTACATTTTCCGGGCGCGCCTCGAGCAGCGCGCGGAATTCCTCCAGATGCTGCTCCGAGAACACGACGGACACGACGGTGAAACGGCTTTCGAGCAGGCGGCGCACGACTTTTTCGCCTTCGGCCACGAAGATGCCCTGCGCCTCATGTTCCGCCGAACGGCGCATCGTGCGATACGGCGCGAGTTCGGGTTGGTCGAACGAGGAAATTTTTTCGATGCGGAACATGATTTCAAAAAGAACCGCCTAAACCGTCAAAAACTGGCGGGTGAATTCATCCGGCTTGTTCGGTTTGGGTTTGTAACCGGCAGATTTCAGCACGTTGAAATGATTGTCTTCCGCGACAACAAAGTTTGCTTCACCGGCAATCGCGCAATTGCAAAATTTGTTGTCGTCCGGGTCGGTTGAAATCACATTGAAACGGAATTGTGGTTCGACGTGGCGGATGTTGTCGTGAAGTTGTTCGAGCAAATCCAGCAACGCCGCGACATCGCGCCAGCGTTCCGCGCCGGAAAGTTGCGTGATGATTTCCTGATATTCGAGCAGAATTTCCGTGGAGACGGCGAGCGTGATCCGCCCATCCAGCAACGCGCGGAGAATTGGTTGAAAAGGCTGCTTGCGGCCAAAGATTTGAAGAAAGACGCCGGTGTCGAGACAAACGGTCATGCGTAGCGATGCTCGGCGCGAAATTGTTTTACCAGTTCGGAAATACGGCGCAGCTTGCCTTGCTCGCGGTCTTTGTCGAAGGCTTCGTTCAAACGGTCGGCGAGTTCCTCGGCTTCGACTTGCAGCAGGACGCGGTTGAGCAATGAAAGATGCTCGGCATCCATGCGCTCGATTTTTTCGTGCAACACGGGCTTCAATTTTTCCGGCTCAATGGACATTGGCTGTGCCATGACAAAACAATACGACGGTTTGATTTTTTGGGCAAAGTAAAATTAGCGCCGCAGGCGTGGCATATTTACAGGATTGAAATTGAAAATGAATCTTCGTAGGAGACGACGTGAGGAGTCTCAAATTAAAAGCCAATTTTGAAATGAGTCTCGTCACCTCGACTTCTACAAAAGGGAAGATGCCGCTCCTGCGGAGCTTTGGTGTTGGGTGGCGCGGGGGCTACAATGATGTCGCGCCTACGGCGCTGGACGCGGCGCGTTTGATTTTTTGAAAATCAATTTGTCTGGCTTTGAAAGTTATTTGTGTTTGGGAAAATCCATTTGCTATCTGCGCTTTTTGTTCCGCCCATTTTTTTAAGCGCGTCGTCAACCTGACCATTTACCAATTGTTTGGAATTGGCATACGGCGTTCGAGAATAGCCAATAATGACCAAAGCGGCGAGAACGCAGACAAAAGCACTTGAAGCGAGTAACAGCAAACGTCGGTTTGGTCGGCGATAAAACCAAACACAACCCATCGCCAATGCCAAACCAATCCACTGTCCGACAAGCCGACTCAAATCCATTGCAATGACGTGAGAATTATCAAAAGGCTTTTCAGGAGTTAAAATGAACGAATAGCCAATAGAACACTGCAAGTCCTGCCAGTATGGACTCGGAGCGGCCGCAATATATGTGTCTGTCCAAGGTGGAAATATCGCCATCAAAACCGCAACGGCTGCGACAAGTTGAAGAAGTCTTCGCGGATTTGTGATTCGGTTAAAAATCTCCGGCTTCGTTGTCCGCGCGATGACAATTGAAACCTGAACAAACCAAGCAAGAAAAATGGAATCAACCATTGACAAGATTGTCAGCCCAAAAACATTCGACATTATATTATCAAATGTAGTGTTGCCGTAAGCGGCAAAATTAAGCAGCCAGCGAATTCTTTCGACAGGTGTTCCGCCAGCTTTGTCAATTATGACCGGAAAGAACCAACTGGCAAAAAACAACGCGAGAGCCGTCCATAACCAAAGGCGATAATCGGTTTTGAAACGAATATTTTTCACGCGATTTGCAATTATTTTTTAATCGGGCAATTCATTTTCAACTTACAATTCCAAAGCTTCACACGGCATATCCTGCGCGGCGAGCTGGAGGCGGACGTGCGTCGCGCCAAAGTGATGGCTTTTTATTTCACCGATAAACTTCCCGGCGATGCCGCACGCGATGCACGCGCACCACGCAGATGACATCCGTAATTTCGTAAATCACGCGATAGTCGCCGACGCGGATGCGCCAGTCGTTTTCCGTTCCTGCCAGTTTTCGGCAGCCCGGTGGCCGGGGATTTTGCGCGAGTTTTTGGATCGCGGCGATGATCGGTCGTGAAAGTCACGCGCGAGCCGTCTCAAATCCTTTTCGGCAGAACGTTCAAGCAGGATTTTATACACGGCCTGATTTTTTCTCCGCCAGATAATCAGCGAGCGGGCGATAGCGCAGCGGTTTTAGGCGCGCTTGCTTGAGCCAGGTGATGTCGTCGGCGTCTTCCGCGCGCTCAATCAATTCCTCGTAATCCTTGATTGGCAAAATCACGGACACGGGTTTGCCTTTGCGGGTCACAATTTCTGGTTCGGATAAAATTAACATAAGGATAAATTGTTTTTGTTAATTTCCATCGTTTTGCCGCCATTGCCAAGCGATTTTTTGCGGCTAATAAATTTCATTCACAATTCCAAAGTTTGACAAGGCACATCCTGCGCGGCGAGCTGGAGCCGGACGTGCGTCGCGCCGATGTGGTGGAGTTGCTCGGCCATGACGTGTTGCGCGAGTTCGGGCTTGTTACATTCGCGGCTCAAGTGGGCGAGGTAAAGGTGGTGCAGCCCGGCGGACATGATCTGCGCGGCGGCTTCGGCGGCGGCGACGTTCGAGAGATGGCCGTGGCGTCCGAGTATGCGCTGCTTGAGCGGCCACGCGCGGCGCGGGCAATCCTGCAGCATCTTCACGTCGTGGTTGGATTCGAGGACGAGGACGTTCGCGGCGCGGATGCGGTCGAGCACGAGCCGGGTCGTGTGGCCAAGGTCGGTGGCGAAGCCGATGTTGCCGCGCACGGTGCGCAAAAGAAATCCGACGGGGTCTTGCGCGTCGTGCGGGATGGAAAATGTTTCGACGAGCACGTCGGCAATTTCAAAGCCCGCGCCGGTGGTGAAAACTTGCCAGTTGATTTTGGATTTGAACGTGTCGGCGGTTTCGAGGGCGACGTTGGTTTTTTTGCTCCACTTGTTTTTGAAAGTCCAGATGGTGGCATCCTGCGTGTCGCGGTTGCAATAAACGGGGATTTGAAATTTGTCGGCGATGCCGAGCAGTCCGGCGATGTGGTCGCTGTGTTCGTGGGTGATCAGAATGGCCGTCAAATTTTCCGGCGCGCGACCGATGGTGGCGAGGCGCAAGCGGATCTGGCGCGGGGAAAACCCGGCGTCAATCAGGATGCGGGCCTCGGCGGTCTCGACATAGGCGCAATTGCCGCTGGAGCCGCTGCCGAGGATGGTGAATTTGACGGACACGGCTGGAAGTTAATGTCGCTCGCGGGCGCGGGCAAATTTATTTGACGCGCGGAGTTTGACTTTTGACGGTTGTCGAGGAAAATTCATGCACCTAACAGCGGCCGGAAATCGAAAGTGGAACGCGGTCTGCTTGAAGGAAATGTGTTGTCAAATTTGCTTCAAATCAGAATGAGCGGCGGTTTAATCCGCAACCGGCTGCTGCTTGGCGGGCTGGCGGCTGTTTATTTTTTGGGCGCAGGCGGTTCTGTTTTCGCGGCAGACGGCGGGATGCGGACGTTGCATGGCAATGTGCCGCCGACGGTGGCGCATTTGACGTCCATCGGAAATTTGTCTGCGACGAGACAATTAAACCTGGCTATCGGCCTGCCGCTGCACAATCAGCCTGAACTTGATGAACTGCTCCGGCAGCTTTATGATCCGGCCAGCCCGAATTTTCACAAATTTTTGACGCCGGAAGAATTCACCGCGCGCTTTGGCCCGACGGAGGCGGACTACGCGGCGGTCAGAGATTTTGCCCGCACGAATGGAATGGTGGTCACCGGCACCTATGACGACCGTCTGCTGCTCGATGTGGCCGGTCCGGCGGCGGCGGTGCAAAGCGCCTTTCACGTCACTCTGCGAACGTATCATCACCCGACGGAGAACCGGGATTTTTTCGCGCCGGACACGGAGCCGACGGTGGAATCAAATTTGCCGATAGCGGACGTGAGCGGGCTGCAAAATTATTCGCGGCCCCGTCCGAAATTTCATTTCGTGCCGAGGTCGTTGTCGCCGCGCGCCGGCTCGGCGCCCGGCAGCGAGTATATGGGAAACGATTTCCGCAACGCCTACGTTCCAGGCACGACGCTGGACGGTTCGGGGCAGATGGTCGGGCTGGTGCAGTTTGATGGATTTTATGCCAGCGACATCACGGCTTACGAAAGCGTGGCCGGGCGGACGAACATCCCGCTTCAAGTGGTCAAGCTTGACGGATTCAGCGGCACGCCGACGACTGGCGCAAACACCGGCAATCCTGAAGTTTCACTGGACATTGAAATGGCGATGTCCATGGCGCCGGCGCTGGCCAGAATCGTCGTCTTTGAGGGCAATCCGAATAATTTCATTCCGAACGACGTTTTGAACGCGATGGTGGCGAGCAACACGGTGAAGAATTTGAGCTGTTCGTGGGGCTGGAGCGTCGGGCCGACCACGACCACGGACAACATATTCAAGATGATGGCCGCAGATGGGCAGTCATTCTTCAATGCGTCCGGCGACAGCGACGCGTTTCCGCCGGGCTATGTGGACAATTCCGCCAGCACAACTACGCCGTCGAGCAGTCCCTACATCACGCAGGTCGGTGGAACGACGCTGACGATGAATGGTTCCGGCGCGTCATACAATTCGGAAACTGTTTGGAACTGGGGCTATGACTCCAGCGCCGGCGGCTACGTCGGCACCAGCGGCGGCGTCAGCAGTTATTATGCAATTCCTGCCTGGCAGCAGGGCGTCAATTCATTTTCAACCAACGGCGGCTCGACGACGATGAGGAACATTCCCGACGTGGCACTGACCGCCGATAATGTCTATGTCACATATGGCAATGGCAGCACCGGTGATTTTGGCGGCACAAGCTGCGCCGCGCCGTTGTGGGCCGGATTCATGGCGCTTGTCAACCAGCAGGCGGCGGCCGGCGGCCAGGCCAATGGCATCGGTTTCATCAATCCGGCCATTTATGAAATCGCCAACGAGTCCATTTACAATTCCGCGTTCAACGACATTACGACGGGCAACAACACCTGGCCGTCCAGCCCGGATTCATTTTACGCCGTGCCCGGATACGACCTTTGCACCGGCCTGGGGACACCGGCGGGAACAGCTCTGATCTACGCGCTGGTCAACCCCGATCCGCTCGTCGTGGTTTCCAACGCCGGATTCAACGCCGTCATTTCGCCCGACGGGACATCCAGCATCGGCTCGCAAA
>DATCDZ010000144.1:0-15733 GCA_036510395.1 Verrucomicrobiia bacterium | reverse complement strand
GTTCGGCTCGCGGGGACGCTCGCCCCACCCAATTTAGTTTTGTGAAAAATTCCGCGACGACGCGGACGTTTTCCGCCGAGAACAGCATTCCAGTTTTCACTGCCGCCGGTTTCAATTCCTCAAACACGGCCTCAATTTGCTGCAGCAGCATTTTGGGCGGGCACGGTTCCACGCCGAGGACGCGTCGGGGATTTTGCGCGGTGATGCAGGCGATGGCGCTCGCGCCGTGGACACCGAGCGCGGCGAACGTTTTCAGATCAGCCTGGATGCCCGCGCCGCCGCCGCTGTCCGAGCCGGCGATGGTCAGCGCGACAGGAATTTGTTTTCTTGCAACCATTTTCGAAAATTAACGCAAAAATGCAACGAAGCAAAGACGCGAAGCGAATCCGCAGATTTCACAGATTTTCGCAGATTCAAAAAACCTGCGTTAATCGGCGCAATCTGCGGATGAATCGTTTAAGAATTTGAACTTTGAAAAGATGCGGCGCATAATTTTTGAAATGAACAAAGACAAGGTCGCGGAAATTCTGGTCGAGATCGGGACGCTCCTCGAATTGAAGGGTGAAAATCCGTTCAAGACGCGCGCCTACGCCAACGCAGCGCGGACGATTGAGAGCCTCAACGAACCGTTGGCGAAACTCGTCGCGGAAAAGCGGCTGGGCGAAATCAAGGGCGTCGGCGAGGCGCTGGAGCAAAAAATCACGGAGATGGTTGAGACCGGGAAATTGAAATACTACGACGATCTGAAGGCTTCGATTCCGCCGAGCTTGATCGAGATGCTGGAAATTTCCGGGCTTGGGCCGAAAAAGATTCAGGCATTGAATCAAAAACTCGGAGTTGATTCGATTGAAAAACTCGAAGCCGCCTGCAAAAAAGGGAAAGTTGCGGAACTCGACGGCTTTGGCGAGAAAACGCAGGCGAACATTCTGGAAGGCATCGGGCGCCGGCGAACTTACGCGAGCAAACATCTGTTGAGCGACGTGCTGCTCGCCGCCGAGCCGTTGCTGGAAAATTTGCGCGGCCATCCCGACGTGATCCGTTGCGGCCCGGCGGGAAGTTTGCGGCGGTTCAAGGAGGTCATCGGCGACATTGATTTGCTGGCGTCGTCAAAAAATCCGGCAGAAGTGATTGAGTTTTTTGTTTCGCAGCCGGGCATCGTGAAAGTGCTGGCGCAGGGCGGGACGAAGGCGGGCGTGATTCTGGAGGGCGGCATTCAGTGTGATTTGCGCGTCGTGAGCGACGGGGAATTTCCTTTTGCGCTGGCGTATTTCACCGGCAGCAAGGAGCACAACATCGTCATGCGGCAGCGGGCGATTGCGCGCGGGTTGCGGCTGAACGAATATGGGTTGTTCAAATCCAAGGAAGAAACGCGCGATCCGAAACTGCTCGTGCCGTGCAAGACCGAAGACGAAATTTTCGAGAAGCTGGATTTGGTTTTTGTCCCGCCAGAATTGCGCGAGGATCATGGCGAATTTTCGGCGTCGGAGAAAAATGCCCTGCCGAAATTGATCGAGTGGACGGATTTGAAGGGTTCGCTGCACAATCATTCAACGTGGAGCGACGGCCACAACACGTTGGAGGAGATTGCGGAGTTCATGGATAATCTTGGCCTCGAATACTGGGCGATCACGGACCACTCGAAATCGTCATATCAGGCGAACGGGCTGGACGCAAAACGGCTGCGCGAGCAAATCAGGGCGGTCAAAAAAATCAACGAACAGTTTGCCGGGCGCGGCAGCGGGTTCCGGCTGCTGGCGGGAACGGAAGTGGATATTTTGAAAACCGGCCTGGATTTTGACGACGAAATTTTGGCGGAATTGGAGGTCGTCGTGGCAAGCCTGCACGTCCCGTCAAATGACGAGGCGGAAAACACGAAGCGATTGATCCGCGCGGCGGAAAATAAATTCGTCCATATCATCGCGCACATGACAGGGCGGCTGCTTTTGGAGCGCGAGCCGTATCCGATGAATGTGCCGGCGGTGATTGAAGCCTGCGCCGCGACGGGAACGTGGATTGAGCTGAATTGCAATCCGCATCGCTTTGATCTGGACTGGCGGCACTGGCCTTACGCGAAAAGCAAGGACGTGAAGTGCGTCATCAATCCCGACGCGCATCGAAATGAACACGCCGGTTTTTTGCGACTTGGCGCGGGCATGGCGCGCAAGGGATGGCTGGAAAAAAAAGATGCAGCCAACACCCTCGCTTTGAAATCACTTTTCCAGGAATTGAAACATAAGCGTGTCAAATTGGAAGCATAAGTATGTCGCGCGCATGGTTTTGTAAGGTATGGCAGCACACGCTTTGACCATAAAAAAAAATAAAAAAAACATTTGACCTCCATGCGGCTTTTTGGGTAGTCTGTCCCAAGAGTCGTAGAAAGTAAAAGCATTAAGCCTTGCCTGAAAAATATGAAGGGCATTGGCGCAAACAAAATAGCGGGAAAAATATTATGAAAAAATTTATTGTCTCCATGGGACTTGCGGCAGCCGGAACAGCCAGTCTTCAGGCCGCTTACACGCCAGATATGAGCGACACTTCAAAAATATGGACCGTGTCGGCCTCGCTGCGCAGTTTTTATGATGACAATTATACCACGGCGTCCAACGGTCCAAACAAGAAGGGCAGTTTCGGCATTCAGGTTTCCCCGCAATTTGAAATAAATGTGCCGCTTACGCAGACGGAGCTTGGGATGCGATATATTTATGGGCTGTCTTACTATGAGGAGCGGGATCATTTGGGACAGAGTCCCTATGACCAGACCCATCAATTAAGCTTGTGGGCGGATCACTCATTCAATGAAAGATGGCATGCGCGGGCGGAAAATTCATTTGTGGTGGCGCAGGATCCAGGATTGATCACTCCTATAGGCGTGCCATCTGGTGAGTCGCAGCGTGTTGAAGGAAATAACATCTCCAACACCGGAAAAATCAGTGTCACCACGGATTGGACGGATTTGTTCAGCACGGTTTTGGCCTATAAAAACTCTTTTTACGATTATCAGAACAAGGGTCTGGCCGGCCTTTTGAACCGGGATGAGAATCTGATCTCCCTTGATCTTCAATGGCACGTTATGCCGACGACGACCGCTTTTGTTGGCTATCAATATGGTCAGGTTGTTTACAGTGGTGGTGAGCCGATTGGGTTGAGTTATGTGAGCAGCAGCAAAGACGATCGTTCGCACTATGGATATGTCGGTGTTCAGCACTCATTTTTTGATAATTTGAAGGGCTCTGTGAGCGTGGGTGTCCAATACACTGAAGATTACAATGATTCGGCCGCTGGCTCGCAGGTTAGTCCTTATGTGAATGCCTCATTGGTCTATACTTACGCATCAGGCAGTTATGCCGAGATTGGTTTGACCCATACCCGAAATGCGACGGATATTGCGGCAGTTTCGACTGTTGACGGCCTCACTTTGGACCAGGAAAGCACTTTAGTCTATGGTTCCGTCAACCATCAATTGACTTCCAAACTGGTGGCCAGTGCGATAGCCAGTTTTCAGGATTCAGCATACAACGGTGGTCTTTACAATGGCCAGTCTGACGATTATTACAGTCTTGGCTTGAGTCTGACATACAAATTTACGCGCAATTTTTCAGCGGAAGGCGGCTATAATTTTGACGATTATGTGTCCGACATTCAGGGTCAGGCTTATACGCGCAATCGTGTCTTCTTGGGTGTCACGGCGACTTTTTAAGCTGGGGTCGTGGTGCAATAAAATGTTTTTGAACGATTAAACGGGAGCGGGGTCTTTACTCTGTCTCCCATTATTTTTTTTATATGGAACCAGCAAAAAACCAGCCATCGCAGGAAACCAGTCTGCATTTCCTCGATTACTGGCGGATTATCCGCATCCGTAAGACGATAATCATCACCGTGTTCCTGATCACCTCCGTCATTGCCACGGTGGTGACATTTCTTCTGCCCGCCTCCTATGCCAGCATGACCCGCATCAAGATTGAAAATGACAGCGCTAGCGATGTTCAAAACATGGGCAATATGTCAATGGTCACCCCTTATGACCCTTATTTTATCCAGACCGAATTTCAAATCATGCAGTCCCAGCAGGTTCTTGGCCGGGTCATCAGCAAGCTGGACCTGAACGATGTATGGGGCAAAGCGTATAACAACAACGTTCCGTTCACGACGGACGAGACGATGCTATTGCTCAAGCAGCGCATGGACTTGAGTCCCGAACGCAACACCAAGCTCATTGACATCACGGTCTACAGCGGAGACAAAAACGAAGCCGCGAAACTGGCCAATGCCATCGCTGAAGCCTACCGTGAATACCGGTTCAGCCTGCACACCGAGCTGGCCACAAACGGCATCGGCGTTTTGGAGCAAAGTTTTGAGGCTGATCAGGATAAAATCCGGTTTGCGCAATCGAACGTGGACTTCCTGCGCAGCAATTTAAAAATCGTTGATTTTGATCCAAACTCCACCGCTCCCAGCCCTACGTTGAGTGAAGCTGACGTTCAAAAATACAACGAAAACATGATTGAAGACGAGCAGACCTATACGAAGCATGAGAAACAGTTGGCCGGACTGGAAGGCTATGACAAGGAAAAGCTGCGGGATATCCTGCCCGGAATAGTGACAGACCCCGAGCTGTCCGATTCTTTGAGCAACTTGCATTTGTCTGAACAAAAATACGTCCAGATGACCAACACATTGGGACTGGCAAATCCTGACGTAATCACCCTCCAGTCCTTGATTGGCGAGTTGAACAGCGAGATTGACCGCCGTGTTGATGGCATCATGGACGGCCTCAAAGGCCAGTTGGCTTCCGATAAGGCTGCACTTGACGAGTTGAAAGACCAAGTCGAATCCGCCAAGAAAAAAGATCAGGAAGAAGCCCAAAGGGGACAGCCTTATTGGGAGGCCAAGCGCGATCTTGAGAGTGACGTTCAGTTCCATGCGCTGCTTCAGGCGAAAATCGCGTCAGATCAATTGGATCTGCAAATCCCCAAGACTTCCATGGTGGAAATCATTGATCAAGCCAAGCCGGGCAAAGACCCCGTCCGCCCGAACAAGACGTTGAACATCATTCTGGGCATCATCATCGGTCTGGCCGTCGGCATCGGCCTGGCGTTCTTCATCGAGTATCTCGACACCAGCGTCAAAACCATTGATGATGTCGAACGGGCGTTCCAGTCGCCGGTGCTGGGCGTCATTCCGCAAAATGTCGGCTACCTTGTGGATGACAAGGACGGCGAAAACCGCCACGCCGAAGCCTATCGTGTCCTTCGCACCAACCTCCTTTTTTCCCGCAAGGATGAAAAGTTCAACACAATTGTCATTGTCAGCGCGGGTGCCGGCGAAGGCAAATCCACCACCACCTTGAATCTGGCCACTATATTTGCCCAAAATGGGCAGCGCGTGCTGGTGGTGGATTCTGACTTGCGCCGCCCCACGCTCCACAAGCTGCTTCATGTCGCCAACAACCTTGGATTGACCAACTATCTGCTCAAGCAGAACACCATTGAGGAAATAGTCCAGACCACGCCCGTGCCCACGCTCCATTTCATGGCCAGCGGCAAGCTGCCGAGCGGTTCCATGGGCATCCTTGGTTCTACACAGATGAGGGAAATGATCAGCGAGTTGAAAAAGCGCTATGATTACATCTTCTTTGACTCACCGCCCATTCTGGGCGTTAGCGACGCCTCCATCCTGGCCAGCGAAGTGGACATGGTGATGCAAGTCATCCAATACCGCCGCTATCCGCAGCCCATGAACCTGCGCGCCAAGCAATTGATTGAAAAAATCGGTGGCAATTACGCTGGCATCGTTCTGAACAACATCAATATGTCGCAGGACGAAAGCTATTATTACTACAGCGGCTACTATCACGATTATTATTATTCACGCAGCGAAGACTCGCAGGCCGCCGCTGCCAAGGATTCAAACGCCCCCGGCGACACCGGCCGAACCGGTATCAAACAAAAGTATTGATAGCACCTTCAATTTCGTAAGGATTAGAGCCAATGAAATTATTTGTTAATGGATTGTTCATGTCCGGTCTGTTGATCGTTGGGGCGATTCTCACCGGTTGCGCCAGTATGCAGCCAAATCCGCCGCATACTTCCACTTCTACACCTGTTAATTCAACTATCGGTGTCGCACGCTTCCAAGTCGGCGACACCGTGGTGGTGACCCTGACCACCGGCGCGGATCAGCAAAATAACACGGGAATTCCACCCTACGAAGATTCCATCAAGGAAGACGGCACAATCACGATGCCGCTTATCGGCAAAATCATTGCCGTTGGCAAGACGCCCGGCGAATTGCAAAATGAAATTTGGACCAATTATGTGCCCAAATACTATGTCCAGCTCACCGTCACTGTAAAATCGCCGGAGAACGCCCGCGTTTATTACGTCGGCGGCCAGGTCAATCATTCTGGCGTTCAGTATTATGTGGGACTGACCACCGTAAGCAAAGCAATTCAGGCGGCTGAAGACTTCAACGACTTTGCCAGCCACACCGTCACCCTGACCCGTGCCAGCGGCGAACGCATCCAGGTCAACGTGGACAACGTGCGGGCTGGCAAGTTAGTGGATCCGCCCGTTTATCCAGGCGATCAGATTGACGTTCCGCGCAGCCTCTTTTGATGATTCAACTCAACATTCTTTCAGGGAAAAAGGCGGGCGCGCAGTCAGCAGCCCGCCGTTTTCCTTTCCGCATCGGGCGCGCGGAAGGGAATGATTTGAAACTGGAAGACAATGGCGTCTGGGATCGGCACCTCGTTTTGGAATTTCAAAAAAATGAAGGCTTCAAGCTCGCGACCTCTGCAAACGCGCTCGCCACCGTCAACGGCGAACCCGTTCTGGAAAAAATTCTTCACAACGGCGACATCATTACCATCGGCTCCGCCAGATTGCAGTTCTGGCTCGCCGCCGCCCAACAGCGCGGCCTGGGCCTCCGTGAAAATTTCACCTGGGCGCTTCTGATCTTCGTCACGCTAGGCCAGTTCTTCTTGATTCTCTGGCTGCTCCGCTGATTTTTTCATCCTCATCGCATCGTCGTCCTCGGAAAAAGTTGAGGATGATGTTGAGGGAGGATTTATGGCAGATCAAATCAACATTGACACATGGTTGGTAGGGCGGCGCTGCTGCGCCGCCGTTGGTTGGCTGACCAGCAGGTCAGCCCTACCAAGTTGGCATTTGTGCCAATGTTAATAATAAATGCATAGTTCAATGCCGGAAATGCCGTTCGCCCGTGAATGCCATCGCCAGATTTCTTTCGTCAGCCGCCGCGATTACTTCTGGATCTTTCACCGAGCCGCCCGGCTGGATTGCCGCCGTCGCGCCCGCTTCCGCCGCCGCGATCAACCCGTCGGGAAATGGAAAAAATGCGTCGCTGCAAACCACGCTGCCGCGCAAATCCAATTTCGCCTCGCCCGCCTTCCAGACCGCGATGCGGCTGGAATCCACCCGGCTCATCTGTCCCGCGCCGACGCCCAGAGTCCTGTCCGCGCCCGCATAGACAATCGCGTTCGATTTGACGTGCTTCACCACGCGCCAGCCGAACAGCATCGCGCTTAATTCAGATTCCGTTGGCTGGCGTTTCGTGAGGATTTTCAAATCCGCGCGCGTCACGATTTTCAAATCCCGCTCCTGCATCAAATACGAATCCGCTCCGACACTGCGGATGTCAAAGCTGCTTAGGACTTTGGACTTTGGACTTTGGACTAATTTTATCAGCCGCAGATTTTTCTTCTTCTGCAAAATCCCCAAAGCCTCCGCAGAAAAATCCGGCGCGACGATGACCTCGCTGAAAATTTCAGCAATCGCGTTCGCGCAATCGCCATCCAAAATTTTATTCGTCGCGATGATTCCCCCGAACGGCGCCTGTTTATCCGTGGCAAAAGCCTTGTCCCACGCCTCGCGCAAAATTGCGCCCTGCCCGACGCCGCATGGATTCGTATGCTTCAGGATCGCCAATGTCGGCGCATCTTTTTCAAATTCCGAAATCAATTGCGCCGCCGCCGTCAAATCCAGGATGTTGTTGTAGGAAAGTTCCTTGCCGTGAAGCTGCCGGAAAAATTCGCTGAACTTTCCGTAAAGCGCGGCGGCTTGATGAGGATTTTCGCCGTAGCGCAACGGCTGCGCCAGCGGCGCGGAAATTGAAAGTGAAGCGGGCAGTGCGTTTTTGCCAGCGGAAAATTCTTTTTGCAGATGTGCGGCAATCGCAGCGTCGTAAGCAGCCGTGCGCGCGAAGACTTTGGCAGCAAGCTGGCGGCGCAATTCCAGGGTTGTGTTTCCATTTTCAGAAATTTGTCTTGCCACTGCCGCGTAATCCAGCGGATCAACAATTACGGTTACGCTGTCGTGGTTTTTCGCCGCGCTGCGGAGCATCGAAGGGCCGCCGATGTCAATGTTCTCGATCGCGCCGTGCAAGCTCACATCCGGCTTCGCGACCGTTGCCTCGAACGGATAAAGATTCACCGCAACCAGATCAATCGGTGAAATGCCATGTGCTTTGACGGCGGATTCGTGAGTTTCATTGCCGCGAATGTAAAGCAGTCCGCCGTGGACTTTCGGGTGCAAAGTTTTCACGCGGCCATCGAGCATTTCGGGAAAACCGGTGTGCTCGCTGATGTCTTTCACGGCGATTCCGGCCTCGCGCAACGTTCTCGCCGTGCCGCCGGTGGAAATGATTTCGATTTTGTTTTGCGCCAGAATTTCCGCGAAGGGAATCAAGCCCGTTTTATCCGAAACGGAAATGAGCGCGCGTTGAATTTTTGCCATGTGCGGCCAAATCTTGCAGAATTTCCGCCGGTTCGCAATTCAAACCGGTTTGAAAATCATTTTGCCGGCGCGGGACCGATCATGTCCTCGCCGATGGCGCGCTGGAGTTTTGCCCGCGCGGTGTCGTAATCGTGAAGCGCCTGCACCTGCGTCGTGCGCGCCTGCGTGAGCGAGGTCTCCGCGTCCAGCACGTCGAGCTGTGTGCCGGTGCCGGCGTCGGCGCGCGACCTGGCCTCGCTCAACGCCTCTTCCGCCTCGGCCTGCACGGTTTTCTGCGATTCCAAAACTTCGCGCGCCTCGATGAAGTCGGAATACGCAGTGCGGACTTCAATTTCAATCTGGCGCGACTGGTCCACCAGGTCGGTCTGGGATTTTTCGTAAAGCGCGTTGGCCTGGACGACCTTGCCGTGAGTCAACGCGCCGTCAAAGATGTTCCATTGCAGTTGCGCGCCCGCGTTCCAGCCGTTGATGTCATGATTGAGCGTCACCGGCGGCGTGAATTGCGCGTTATTCCAGCCGTAGCCGGCAAAAAGCGAGACAGTCGGCCTGTAGCCGGACTTGGCGTCCACGACATTGAGCTTCTGCAATTCCACCGTCTTGCGCAACACGGTGAGTTCCGTGCGACGGGCGAGCGCCTGCTGGATGGCGTCGGGCAGGTTCACGTCGAACGGCGCGGCGTCGAGCGTGTCGGTCAAATCCAGCGGAACATCCTCCCAGACGTCGCGCGGCAGGTTATAGCCGAGCAGGTTCGAGAGGTTGTTTTTTGCAATGCGATAACTGTTGCGCGCCTGGATCAGATTCGGGCGTTCGTTGGCGACGGCGACATCGGCGCGCAGCACGTTGAATTTTGGAACCGTGCCTGCGTTGAAACGGTGATGCTGGTCGTCCAGTTCATTTTGCAGCAGGTTGACCGACGCTTCGTGGTTGGTGATCTGCTGCGCTCCCAGCAGCACGTCGTAATACGCCAGGCGCACGCTTAAAAGCGTGTCGGCGACGACGGTTTGAAATTGCGCGAGCGACTGCTGCTTCGTCGCGCCGGCGGCGCGCAACGCGGCGGTGATTTTCCCGCCTTCGTAAATGGACTGGACGAGCTGGATGCCCGCGTTCCAGTTTTGATTCGGCTGTGTGAAGCCTCCGGAGATGGGAAAAGATTCAACCGCGCCGGGGTCGGTGTATTTGTATTGGCCGCTCGCCGTCAAATGCGGCAGCGCCACCGCGCGCGTCTGCACGACCACGCCCTGCGACGCCTCGAGATCGTTCTGCGCCTTGAGAATCGTTGCGTTTTGCTGGAGCGCGATGTTCAGGCATTCCACCAGCGAAAACGGGTGCGAAATCCACCCGGTTGAATTTGTGTCCGCGCCTTGGGCGAAAGAAATCCCGCCTGTGGCGAAACAAGCCAGCGCCACCGACAAAATGATTTTATTGTTTTTCATGGATGAAAATTTTCAATGTTTTACCGGCGGCACGTGCTTCATGGCCGCCAGCGAAAAATTCGTGATGTGATCGGCCAGGCGCCCGATGCCCGCGGCGTCCTGCGGCAGCTTGTCCGGGAAAAGCCGCGATACCACCGGGCTGCAGTGTTTGTAAAATGTGCATTGGCTTACGATGCTGAAGCCGCACAGCCGCACGCGCTCGTCGTTGACCGGGCAGTCCAGAATTTCAGCGACAATCTTCCAAAGCTGTCCCACCATCGGGCGCATCCGTTCCTCGACGAGCGAATCCAGCGCCTTCGTCGGCTCGATCATCTCGCGCAACAGGACTTTCCCCTGCCACGCCGTCGGGCCTTTGTCAAAAATCCGCAGCAGCAGCGAATGGATGAACGCGCGCAGTTTTTTCTCCGGCGGCGCACCCTCTGTGACGCCGGGCAGCGGCGGATATTTCTCCAGCGCCTTGCCGTGGGCGTAGCGCAGCACATCGAGATAAAGCGTTTCCTTGTCGCCGAAATGGTAGTTGATCGCAGCGATGTTCGCGCCCGCGCGGCGGCAGATTTCGCGCACCGTCGCTTCGCGGAAACCGCCCTCGGCGAACACCTCGCCCGCCGCCTCCAAAAGATGCCGGCGCGTCTCGTCGTGGGACTCGTCCTTCAATTCGACCGCCGGCTTCAGTTTCATGTTTCAAACACATAATTCAAACAAGTGTTTGACAAGTCAATAAAAATCTTGTTGAGTGTCCCGCAAACATATTACGCCGATGAAAACAAGCCGGAGAATTGTCCTGATCATTTTGATCCTCGTCGTCGCGGGCGGCATTTATTTCGCCATGACGCGGAAGCCGCCGGCAATTGTCCTGACGGGCATTGTCACGACGGACGAAGTCATCGTCAGCCCGGAAATCCAGGGGCGCTTGCAGCAGCTTTTTGTGAAGGAAGGCGACACGGTCACGAACGGCGAATTGCTTGCAGAGATTCAACCGCAAACACAGCAGGCCGACGTGAAATTTTACGCGAGCAGCGAGCAGCAGGCCGACGCCGACCTCGCGCAGGCGCAGGCCGACCTGGAAAACGCCCGGCTCAATTTTGAGCGCATCGGAAAATTATACAGCAACAATGTCGAGTCCGTGCAAAGTTATGACGCGACACGGGCGACGTATGAATCCGCCCAGGCGCATGTCGAATCCGTCCAGAAACAAATACAGGCAGCCGGAGCGCAAAAGGAAAAGGCGGCTGTTCAATTGGGCTACACGAAAATCCTCGCGCCGACAAACGGCATCGTGGACACGCGCGCCGCGTTGCAGGGCGAAGTCGTCAGTCCCGGCCGGGCCATCGTCACGCTCATCAACCAGGACGACCTCTGGGTGCGGGCGGACGTTGAGGAAACCTACATTGACCGGATTCATCTCGGTGACAAAATGCAGGTGAAACTGCCGTCAGGTGCGGTGCGCGAAGGCATTGTCTTTTTTCGCGGTGTTGACGCCGATTACGCCACGCAGCGCGACGTGAGCCGCACCAAACGCGACATCAAGACGTTTGAAATCCGCCTGCGCTGCGACAATTCCGACCGCGCGCTGGCCGTGGGGATGACCGCCTACGTCGCAATGCCGCTGAAAAATCCTTGAATCCGTAGCAGCGGACGTGAGTCCGCTCCAACTAAAAACAGAGCCGATTCACGTCGGCTGCTACAAATAAAAATATGCCCGCCGTTGAAGTTGAAAATCTGACGAAGCGCTTCGGCAATTTCACCGCCGTGGACGCGCTGAATTTTTCCGTCGAACACGGCGAAATTTTTGGATTGCTCGGCCCGAACGGCGCGGGCAAATCCACTTTGATCCGCATGTTGACAACGCTGGTGCCGCCGACTTCCGGAACGGCGCACGTGAACAATTTTGACATTTCGCGCGAAGCCAATGGCGTTCGCCAGTCCATCGGCGTCATTCCGCAGGCGATGACGAGCGACTTGGAATTGAGCGCGAACGAAAACCTGACCATTTTCGCAAAACTTTACGGCATCTCGCGCGAGAAGCGGAAGCGCATCATCCCGCAACTGCTCGAAGAAGTGAACCTTACGCAATGGGCGGACAAGCCGGTGAAAATGTTTTCCGGCGGGATGCGTCGGCGCATGGAGATCGCGCGCGGCCTCGTCCACGAGCCGAAGATTTTTTTCCTCGACGAGCCGACGACCGGCCTTGACCCGGTTTCGCGCGTGGCCGTCTGGGAAATGCTTGCGCGGCTCAAGCGCGAGCGCGACCTGACCATCCTGGTCACGACGCATTACATGGACGAGGCGGACAAGTTGTGCGACCGCATCGCGATCATTGACGGCGGGAAAATGGCGGCGCTCGATTCGCCGCTGAAATTGAAGGCCTCGATTCCCGGCAAAAATATTTTGGAAGCCAGCTTCTCGACCGTTCCGCCGAACTGGCTGGAGACGATGCAAAAACTGCCCGAAGCCGCAGAGGTGAAAGCCGACGGAAATATTTTCCGCATTTCGTCGAACAACGGCCCGCGCACGACGGTTGAATTATTGGAAGCCGCGCGCGCCGCGAACGTCACCGTCGTCTCGCTGTCCGTCCAGAGCACGACGCTTGACGACGTTTTTGTCCATTACACCGGGCACCAGTTGCGCGACAATTTGCAATCACCGTCCGCAGCGGAAAGTCCGTTCATCTTGAAAAATTAAATGCACCGAGTCTGGGCCATCATCGAACGCGACCTGCGCCGTTTTCGGCGCAGTCCGGTGCTGGTCATCGTCTCCATCATCATGCCGCTCGTGCAGCTCGTCGTGCTCGGTTACGCGTTCGGCGGGAAAATACAAAATCTCAAAGTCGGCGTCGTGGACGAAGACCACGGCGTCCCGGCGGTCAAACTGCACGAAATGTTCCAGGCCGTCGCCGCCAACGCCAGAACCTTCACGCCATTTTATTACAGCGACAAGGCGGTTGCGGAACACGACCTGCGGAACGGGAAAATCAACGGGCTTCTCGACATCTCGCCAGATTTTTCGCGCAAAGTTTTGGCGGGCGCGAATCCGCGCATCGCGCTCGTCGAGGACAACACGGATCAATTTTCTTCCTCGGCGCTGGGCGGCGCGCTGACCGGCCTGCTCGAAGCTTACAATCTGCCGGCGGTCCAGCCGCGCACGACGGCAAACGCGATGCTGGATGTCGTGGAGGTTTATCCGTATGTGCCCTACATCCAATTTCTGCTGCCGGGCGTGATCGTGCTGGCGATTTTCATTTCAGCGATGATCGGCGGCGGCATCATTTTCATAGACGACAAGGCGCGCGGCCTGCACGAAGGCTATCTCGTCACGCCCATCCGCAAGTTTGAACTGATCCTCGGCTTCACGCTCGCGGGCGCGATCAAGGCGATCATCGCGGGCGTGGTCCTGATCACGCTTGGCTCGGTCATCGCGGGGATTCCCGACCCGCTGAACCCGCTGCGGATTTTGAAGATGTTCATCCTCGTCGTTGCCACGGCGCTGGCGCTCATCAGCATGATGTTTTTGATCATGGTGCGCGTGAGCGACCCGCTGGTGCCGCGCGCGATTTTCGGGATGCTCAACACGGTGCTGTATTTTCCCAGCGGCGCGGTTTATCCGACGCAATCATTTCCGGCGTGGATGAAAGCCATCGCGGTGGTTGACCCGTTCACTTACGCGGTGCATGGATTCAAGCAGCTTGTTTTGAAAAACACCGGCTTGATGGCCGTCAGCGGCGATCTGCTTTTTCTGTTTGTCTTCACCACGATTGCGATGAGCGCGGCCACGCTGCTGTTCCGCCGGACGTTGTGAGAAAGATGGCTTTCCGCGCCGACGCGCCGCAACGCAGACGGAAATTGACGCTGATAAATTTCCCGCGCACACTTCCCGCGTCAAACGTCATGCACCCGCTGGAAACTTATCTCGCCGGAATCGCCACCTTGCGCGGGGCGACGAAAGAAACCTCCGGTTATCCGGCGCTGGCAAATCTCCTCAATGCCATTGGCCACACGCTCAAGCCAAAGGTCAAGTGCATCATTCATCCCAAGAACAGCGGCGCGGGCATTCCCGATGGCGGATTGTTTTTGCCCGACCAGTTGAAGAACCGCGACGGCGAAGAATCTTTTATTGACCAGAAGCCCGCGCGTGGTGTCATCGAAGTCAAATCCATCCGCGATGAAATTGCCGGCCTTGCCGAATCGGAACAGGTCAAAGAGTATCTCTCGCACTACGGACTCATCCTTCTGACGAATTACCGCGAATTTCTTTTGCTCAAGCGCATCGACGGCAAGATGCTCCAGCTCGAAGGCTTTCAACTCGCACCGGACGAAAAATCTTTTTGGCTGCGCACGGCTCATCCGCAAAAAGCCGCAACGGAACTTGGCGAACTCCTGGTCGAATACCTTAAACGCGTGATGCTCCACGCCGCGCCGTTGAACAATCCCAAAGACGTTGCATTTTTCCTCGCGTCGTATGCGCGCGACGCCCGCGCGCGCGTGGAAGCCACCAAAGATTTGCCGCAACTGGCCGCCGTCCGCACGGCGTTGGAAGAAGCGCTCGGCATGAAGTTCACGGCGGACAAGGGCGAACACTTCTTCCGCTCCACACTTGTCCAGACACTTTTCTACGGTGTGTTTTCCGCCTGGGTTCTCTGGCACAAAACCGTAGGACAGGCGTCGCGCCTGTCTCCATCTAGATCAGGAAAGTCAGAGACAGGCGCGACGCCTGTCCTACAATTCGACTGGCGCTCTGCCGCGTGGACGTTGCACGTTCCGATGATCAAGGCGTTGTTTGAGCAAGTCGCCACGCCGACGAAGCTTGGCCCGCTCGGTCTCGTGGAAGTTTTGGATTGGACTGCTGCCGCGCTTAACCGGGTCGTGCGCGAAGAATTCTTTGCCCGCTTTGTGGAAGATCACGCCGTCCAGTATTTCTACGAGCCGTTCCTGGAAGAATTTGACCCGGAACTCCGCAAGCAATTGGGCGTGTGGTATACGCCGCCGGAGATTGTGCAGTATCAGGTTGCCCGCGTGGACGCCGCGCTGCGCGATAAAGATGGATTGGACATTCCCGACGGCCTCGCCGACCCGCGTGTGTTCGTGCTTGACCCCTGTTGCGGCACCGGCGCGTATCTCGTCGAGGTGTTGCGGCACATTCATAAATTTCTAAAAGAAGATCAGGGCATGGGCGCGCTGGCGGAACATTACACGAAGCAAGCCGCGCAAGAACGCGTCTTCGGTTTTGAACTTTTGCCCGCTCCGTTTATCGTCGCGCATTTGCAAATGGGTTTGCTTTTGCAAAATCTCGGCGTGCCGCTGGACGACGTGAAGGAACGCGCCGCGATTTATCTCACCAACGCGCTCACCGGCTGGGAACCGCCCACGGAAGCCGCCAAAAAGCAGCTCACGTTTGCCATTCCTGAATTCAGACAAGAAAAAGAAGCGGCGGACGGCATCAAGCAGGAGAAGAAGATCATCGTGATTCTCGGCAATCCGCCTTACAACGGTTACGCCGGTTTGGCCGTGGAGGAAGAACGCGATTTGAGCAATGCCTACCGCACGACCCAGC
>DATCDZ010000143.1:0-6045 GCA_036510395.1 Verrucomicrobiia bacterium | reverse complement strand
GAGCTGACCCGCGAACTCATCGGTTCAAGTCCCGAACGATCTCATCTCCGACGACTTTGTCCGGGAGGCTGGCCAGCCTCCCGGACAAACCGACAAGCGGATTCTCCCCAACTCACCGGTCAAGTCCAAGATACAAGTCCTAAGCATTGAACATTTTACCTGCGCCTCTGCGCCTCTGCGGTTCAAAGCTAAACATTAAACTTGAACAGCAGCACGTCGCTGTCTTTCACGACGTATTCCTTGCCTTCCACCCGATACAAACCTTTTTTTCGCGCGGCAAGGTCTTTTATTGAGGCTCGCTCAATAGGGTTACATGCTGCATTTCGGGAAATGCCCGTTGTTGAAGACGAAAATCACAAGCCGAATGTAACCCTATTATGTGAGTCTCAATATGTAACGCGCTCTTGCAACGAAAGACGACTGGTGTAATCTTCCAATATGTCAAATGAACAATTGCTCTCGCGCATTACCATTGAGCCGGGAAAATGCGGCGGACGACCGTGCGTCCGCAGCATGAGGATTCGCGTGTCCGACGTTTTGGAATTATTGGGCGCCGGGGCGTCTTACGAGGAAATCCTAAAGGATTATCCCGACCTTGAGCGCGACGACATTCTCGCCGCCATCGAATACGCCGCGCATCAGACGGATCATGTTGTTCTGCAAACAGCGTGAAATTTCTGGTGGACCATCAACTGCCGCCCGCCTTGGCGGAATTTCTTGGCGGCCTCGGCCACGAAAGCCGGCACGTCCGCGAGATTGGCTTGAAAAGCGACGATGATTTGACGATTTGGAAATTTGCAGTGGCAAATGATTTTGCTCTTATCAGCAAAGATCAGGATTTTTTCGATCTCGCCAGCCGTCCGAATGAAAAAGGCAGGTTGATTTGGGTTCGGCTGGGCAATTGCCGGAATCAGCCGTTGCTGCAAGTGTTTGAAAAATTTCTGCCGCAGATTTTGCAATCATTCGACGAAGGCGGCCACATTATTGAAATCCGTTAATTTTCATTTAGCATTTCTGCGGTTCAAAAACTAAACATTGAACTTGAACAGCAGCACGTCGCCGTCTTTCACGATGTATTCCTTGCCTCTTGCCGGAATGAATGAAGGGTTGTAATTTATTTTCATGTTCGCACAAGCCATAGTTGGCGGGAAATGGATCCGGTTCCGGCTCTCGCCGGAGCTGGCGAAATGCCGCAAGCGCAACTTCGGAAAGACGATGACGGATCAGGAAGCGATTGATTTCGTCGAAGAGAAACGACGCGAACTCGCGTTGCGTCGCGCCAAACCTTACCTAGCGAGCCGTTCTTGACACTTGCGTGCTGCCGGAAGTTCAAAAGCTGTTGAAACGCTTCGCCTGAAAATTATTTGTCCAACGGAATTTACTTTTGAATTTTTCATGTCCTTTCGTGTCTATTCGTGGTTAGCTTTCTGAAAATGAAACTGTCGCTTTTGACGATTTTGCTCGGCGTGGGCATGGGTTTGCCGCAGGTCTATGGCCTGATGAACCCGGCCGGGCTGGCGGCCGCCGCGCGCAAATTTCCGCGCAACCTGCCCGCCGGCGTCTTTCTCATGCTGCTCGGCACGGCGTGGTTTTTGTGGAACGTCAACAATGAGCCTATCGCGGATTTTTCAGTCTTCAAGCCTTACATGATGGCCGCGTTCGCCGCCGTCGGGATTCTGTCGTGCTTCTTCGTGCAGGATTTTCTGGCCGTGCGCGGCCTCGCCGTCGTCTTTTTGCTGCTGGCGAAACTGATGCTCGACACCGGACGGCCGCACCTGGGCGAATCAAACTGGGTTCTGATGATTCAAGGCTGGGCGTATGTTTTCATCATCCTGGGAATGTGGTTCACGGTGACGCCGTGGAAATTGCGCGACTTCATAGATTGGGCGACGGCAAGCGCGGGGCGCGTGAGGATTCTCTGCCTGATCCGCCTGGGATTCGCGGCGTGCGTCGTTGATATCGGGCTGACCGCTTTTCGCGCGATGTGAACGTTTTTTTATCCACCGTTCAAAAGAAAAAAACGTCCGATTCAAAATCTTCCAAGGCCGCGCTTGAAACATTTTTCAATTCGTCGTCCTGCCACGATTTGAAGTTGCAGATTTGCGAAATTGGCAGAAGGTTTTGGGCGCGCGCCTACGTTGACGGCAACGGCGGAAACATCGCCATCCGCGTTGGCCACATTGCAAGACAACGCTTGTCGCAATGAGTTGACATCTCAATTTTCCGAAAATACGACCGTCGGTTTCAATTTACCAAAGACTGCAAACTGGGCCGCCGTTTCGATTCACAATTTCCCCTTCGTGCTTGGCAACTGGCCGGCGATGCGCGGGTCGTGCCGGCGCGCGGCGTCCACCGCGCGCGCGAACGCCTTGAACAGCGCCTCGACGATGTGATGCGGCTCGTCGCCGTAAAGCAGTTCGAGATGCAGATTGCAGCGCGCCTCGTTCGCGAAGCCCTGGAAAAATTCGCGCGCAAGCCCGAACCGGAATGCGCTCGACGCATCCTGATTTTTTTCGGCGTCGGAAATTTTCTTATGCGAAAATTCGTCCAATCCGCGCCAGACCAAATGCGGCCGTCCGCCAAAATCCACGACACAGCGCGCGAGACATTCGTCCATCGGCACGTAAGCCTCGCCGGTGAACGGATTTTTGGGATGAAAGCCGTGGCCGTAGCGACGGATTCCTTTTTTATCGCCGAGTGCGGTGGCGAAGGCCTGTCCAAGCGCAATGCCACAATCTTCGACGGTGTGGTGCGCGTCCACTTCCAGGTCGCCGTTGCATTTCAATCGCAAATCAATCACGGCGTGTTTGGCGAACAGCGTGATCATGTGGTCAAAAAACGGGATGCCGGTTTTGACGGAGGATTTGCCCTTGCCGTCGAGATTGAGGCTGACGGAAATTTTCGTTTCGTTCGTGTTGCGCGAGATTTTTGTCTGACGTGCTTTCATTGCGGCCATTGAATCAAATCGGCGTGGGAAAAACAAAGCGCAATCTTGATTTTGTAGGAGCCGAGGTGACGAGGCTCATTCTTTGAGTTGAAATTGATCAGAGCCTTCTTACGTCGGCTCCTACAAAATTCATTGCAGATGCCCGGCTCCCTTTTGCTTGAGCGCATCAATGTGTTTTTGCACGGAATCCGGTTCGGGCGAGGCGAGCGTGGCCTGTTCCCAGCGGGCGATGGCGGCGTCAAGGTTGCCGGCTTTTTCCTCGAGCTGCGCGAGGCTTGTCTGGAGCTGCTCGAACATGAACCGGCTGTCGAAGTTTGCAATGGTCATCGCGAGCCGTTCGGATTGCGAGACGCCCGGCTCCTGGCGCGCCCAGCTTCGCAGAGCGGCTTCCCAGATGTTTCGCGCCTGCGCGGTGTTGTGATAATCTTCAAAATAAATGCGGCCCAGTTCAAACAGGAGCTGCGCGTTGTCGGGATTGTTTCGCAGGCCGTCGCGCAACACCTGCTCGGCTGCGCCAACCTGCTTCAGCCGCGTCAGCCAGAACGCGGTGACGACGTAGGTTCGGACGTCTTCGGGATCAAGTTCGGCGGAAAGTTTCAGCCAAGGCAGGATTTCCTCGACTGCGTGGCTTTTGCTCAAGTCATCCGCCGGGCCGCCCGTGTCCAGATGCGTGTGGCGGTTGGGGATGAAATTGCGGCCAAAGGCGTCAATCCAGTCGCGCGTCGGCCCCATGAAGCTGGTCTCTTCGCCTTGATTGCGGCTGGCGACATCGCCGGTGTCCTCGGCAATGTGCGGCGTCTCGAACGCGGAGGTGTTGTCGAAAATCGTCGGGTAATAGCCGCTGTGATAATAGGCGTCGGCCTCGACAAAGGCGCTATTCGCAAAGATGCGGCTGCTGTCGCCGAGCAGCAAACTGAAGAAATTGTCCGACTGGTGCCGGCTATTTTCATACGATTGAAACTGCGGCTGCAAGTTCGCGGCCACGCCAAAACAAAAAATCAGCAGCGCGATGATCAGCAGGGAAAGTGTTCGCGCGGAATTCATTTTTCAATTCACGGCTTTGCGGCGGAAAACGAGGCACGCGGCGGCGAGAAAGATTGCAGCGTAAGCCAGCAGATAAAGCGTGGCGAGGCCGACAAAATTCCAGCCGATCATCGGCCAGTCGTGGACGATCAAATTCCTCATTCCAAACGCCCATTCCAGATGCGGGATGGCAAAATAAAGCACATAAACAAGAGAACGGAGCGGCTCGTGCATTTTTAGCGCAACCTCGTCCAGGTATCTGCCGACGCATAAAATCATCGTGACGAGGACGAAGCAGATCGTGGCATTGGAAGACGGCGCGGCGAAAACGAGCGAGCCGAGCAGCGTCATCGCAATCACAACGCCGAGCACCATCCAGTGCAGAAACGCGGCCTGGAAATAATTGAGCAGCGGCCATGCGTGTTCGCGGCTTGCGGCGAGCACGCCAAAGAAGGCGTAAAAGCAGACCAGCACAAGGCCGCAGGCGAGCCAGCAGCCGAGGAATTTTCCGAAAATCAACTGCGTCCGCGTCAGCGGCTTGGCGAGCAGCGGAAGCAGGGTGCGCTGTTCGCGTTCCGCCGGAATCTGCCGCGCGGTCGTCGTGATGGCGATGACGAGTGACGAAATCCAGATGAGCAGCAGGCAAAGCGCCTTGATGTAACGGATGATTTCAGTGTCGTTGTAAATGTTGACCGAGGCCATGACGACGCAGATGACGATGGTGAGAATGAACAGGACGTAAAAATCTTTGCGGCGATACAATTCCTTGATGACGACGCCGGCCAATGCGAAAACAGTTCTCATGCGGGTTGCGGTTTGTAGCCGATGACTTCCAGAAACGCCTTTTCCAGGCTCGGATGTTGCGCGACGATTTCACCGACAGTGCCAATCGCCTTCAATTCGCCTTCGTTGATGATGGCTACGCGGTCGCAGACGGTCTCAACTTCGCCCAATTCGTGCGACGCGAAGAAAACAGTTTTGCCTTCGTTTTTGAGGCGTTGAATAATTTCGCGGACTTTCATGCGCCCGACGGGATCGAGGCCGCTGGTCGGTTCGTCGAGGACGAGCAAATCGGGATTGTTGATGAGCGCCTGCGCGAGGCCGACGCGTTGCTGCATTCCTTTCGAGTAAGTTTTGATCTGGCGTTTGCTTGCGTGTTCGAGTTCGACGAGCTTGAGCAAATTTTCGATTCGTCTGTCCGTTTCACTTCGCGACAGCCCAAAAATTTTTGCGTAAAAACGGAGCAGTTCCTCGGCGGAAAGGAATTTGTAATAATAAGTCATTTCCGGCAAATAGCCGATGCGCTGTCGCGCGATGGGCTGGCGCACGTCAATGCCAAAAAGCCCCGCTGCGCCACTTGTGGGCTGAACGAAGCCTAGCAGGACGTTGATGGTGGTGGTTTTGCCCGCGCCGTTTGGACCGAGAAAGCCGAAGACTTCGCCGGCGCTGACTTCGAGGTCAAGTCCGCGCAGCGCGATTTTCGGTGCCTGCCGAAATTCGCGGCTCTTGAATTCCACCCGCAATTTTTCCGTTTTCAGGATGACGCTCATGTCCAGATGAAACGGTTGTTAAGCACGGTCATTTGTTCTAATTCAAATGACTGTAAAAGTCAATCGCCTCATTTTGAAGCAAAAAGACCCGAAGCGATTGCGCTTCGGGTCTCTGTATAAACCGAAACCCTTATGGCAGGAAGTGTCCTGGCGTCAGGCTGGAGAGACTGCAGCTTATTTGCTTAGTATCGCCGACATTACCGTATGTATAAGTGCCGCCCGCCGGGCAGCCGGGAATGCTGCTGGCCGAGTTCAGCTTGATGTAGCCGGAGATGACTGTCGCATTGGCCGTCGCGCCGGTGGATTGGCCAGCTTCCAGCGCCCATTCATTGATGGCGGCATCAATCTGGCGCAGGTTGTTGATGCAGGCGTTGGCCTGCGCCGTGGCGCGGGCTTTGATGAAGTTGGGAATCGCGATCGCGGCCAGCAGGCCGATGATGGCCACAACGATCATGATTTCCACCAGTGTGAAGCCCGCCTTGCGGGACGTTTTGTTTGTTTTCATTTTTTGTTTTTACTTTCATT
>DATCDZ010000142.1:0-19486 GCA_036510395.1 Verrucomicrobiia bacterium | reverse complement strand
GAGCTGACCCGCGAACTCATCGGTTCAAGTCCCGAACGATCTCATCTCCGACGACTTTGTCCGGGAGGCTGGCCAGCCTCCCGGACAAACCGACAAGCGGATTCTCCCCAACTCACCGGTCAAGTCCAAGATACAAGTCCTGATCTTGACGCAGGCTGGCCTTGTTTGGTATTTGTGGGCCATCAAAGAGTAAGCGAATAATCAAATATAAAAATTTATGAAACACGCCGCGCAAGCCGTGAAATTGGGGTTGATACAAACCCGCTGCTCCGCCGATCCAAATGCGAACCTGAAGAAAACGATCTCGCTTGCCGAACGCGCCGCGAAAAAGGGCGCGAACATCATCTGCACGCAGGAACTGTTCCGTTCGCAGTATTTTTGCCAGAGCGAAGACCACAAAAATTTTGAATTCGCCGAAAAAATTCCCGGCCCAAGCACGGAAGCATTTCAAAAACTCGCGAAGAAATGCAAAGTCGTCATCATCGCCTCGCTGTTTGAGAAACGCGCCGCCGGCGTTTATCACAACACCGCCGCCGTCATTGATGCGGACGGCTCGCTGCTCGGCATTTATCGGAAGATGCACATTCCAGACGACCCGCTGTTCTACGAAAAATTTTATTTCACGCCCGGCGACCTCGGCTTCAAAACGTGGAACACGCGCTACGGAAAAATCGGCGTGCTGATTTGCTGGGACCAGTGGTATCCCGAAGCCGCGCGTCTCACCGCGATGCAAGGCGCGGAAATTCTTTTTTATCCGACCGCCATCGGCTGGCATCCGGGCGAGAAAAAAGAATACGGCGAACGCCAGCACAGCGCGTGGGAAACCATCCAGCGCTCGCACGCCATCGCCAACGGCTGCTTCGTCGCCGTGCCAAACCGCGTAGGACGCGAAAAAATTTCCGGCGTGCGCGGCGACGGCATTGAATTCTGGGGGCAAAGTTTTGTGGCCGGAACGTCCGGCGAAATTCTGGCGAAAGCCTCGGCGGACAAGGAAGAAATTTTGATCGTGCCCGTTGACCTCGCCAAAGTGGACGTGACGCGCACGCACTGGCCGTTCCTGCGCGACCGCCGGATTGATGCGTATGGAAATTTGACGAAGCGGTTGGTTGACTAGCACTCAAATTTCTGCTTTTCATAGCATATATGAAGACACCACGATTCGGATTTTTTGTTGCAACGATTTTTTTGGTTAACATCTTTCATTTACAGGCGGAAAATTCAACCAATGTTCCGGCGTCTTTCCAAGAAAGCTGGCTGACAATATCAAACCGATGGGGAGGGATGCCGATTGATAGCGTCAAACAGGCAGCAGAAACCAACGAGGTCACGGCCCAATTCTATCTCGGCTGCAGTTTTAGTGATGGATTGGGTATTGAAAAAAATCCTGCGGAGGCATTCAAATGGATGAAACTTGCAGCGCAACAAGGAATGGCCAGAGCACAACGAAATCTAGGTGAGATGCTTGATAATGGCACTGGCGTTGAAAAGAATTCCGCTGAAGCTTTCGGATGGTATCAGAAAGCTGCGCAGCAGGGCGATGCTTGGGCACAAGTGGATATAGGCTATGATTATCAAAGCGGCATTGGAACTGAGAAGAATGTAAATGAAGCTTTCGGGTGGTATCAAAAATCTGCCGCACAGGGCAATACCCAGGCTCAAGTAAAACTAGGTTTGATGTATGAAAATGGCAACGGTGTTTCTCAAGATTATGCTCAAGCGGCAAATTTTTATCGCTTGGCTGCCGAGCAGGGGAATGCGGATGGTCAAAATAATCTTGGATGGCTATACAAAAATGGATGGGGAGTGCCGCTGAATTACATTGAGGCTGCAAAATGGTTTCAGAAAGCTGTGGAATCAGGAGAGTTGATGGGAGCAGAAAATCTCGCGTGGATGTATATTTATGGCAATGGGGTTGAACGCAATAATGAAATGGCTGAACGATGGATATTAAAAACCTTTGACACCAATTCTGTCGAAGGACAATATAAAATGGGTGATTTTATCACTCACGAGTTCGATAGTAACGGTCATGAGATTGACGCGAATTTTTTCAGGGCTGCCGAATGGTTTCGATTGGCTGCGGAAAAAGGCGATGCTAAGGCACAATTCCAATTGGCCGAATTGTATAACTACGGAAAACTTGGGAATGACCAGCGTTCGAATTGTATTCCTTGGTATCTTAAAAGCGCTGCAAATGGAGATGCCGAGGCACAAGCGGAAATCGGCAAGTTGCACGAATTTTATCCCAACAGCGATTTACTCAAGTCGGTCAACCCGATTGACAGTCTTAAACAGGCGGCAGAGCAAGGGGATTTGAGTGCGGAGTTTGATTTGGCACATCGTTATCATATTGGCGATGGTGTGCCAAAAGATCCGGCTGAAGCTTTCAAATGGATGGATAAAGCCGCGCAACATGACATATCGCCAGTCACTCTGACAATTGATGCGCATTATTATCTCGGAGTGATGTATGAAACCGGAGAAGGCGTGACGAAAAATTTGACAAACGCCTTCCAACTTTACCAAGAAGCGGCTGTTGGCGGGAACAAGCCAGAACCGTTTGTTCGCTTGGGACAAATGTATGAAAATGGTGAGGGTGTGCCACAGGATGATCGGCTGGCGGCAGAAAATTATTATCAAGCGTTGCAGTTTGGTTTTTTCCCCACATCCGACGACACCGCCCGCTGCACAGCCATCGAGAATTTGCTCGGTCTTTACGTTCAAAGACGCGGTTTTCCGGATGATACGAATTTGGTTAATCAGCAACTGACCGAAATTAAAAGAAACCATCCTGTAACAACGGCAAAAGCACAATTTCTGCTCGGCCAGATTTATTTTCAAGGCAAGATTGTTCCCCAAAATTTGGTTGAAGCTGCCGCTTGGCTTCGCCTCTCGTCGAATCAAAGTTTAGATGAAGCGCGCAAGGAGTTGGAGCAAGTTGAATCAGGAATGTCATCGGAGCAAAAAGAAGCGGCGAAAAGCAGGTTTGATGATTTGGATAAAAGCATTGGGGGTGCAAAACGGTCCTACCAACAACTTGAGAATTACAGGCGTTCACACTCGTGGTAATTTTACAAATTTAATTTGTGATTACACGGGTTTCTAAATTGGTTTAGCTCACCGGCGCGAATGCACTCATCGGCAATTATCTCGTCCAAACCGCGCCGCGATTGACTGGTCAGAACCGTTCACAGTTAATAAACTGCCGAACCATGACTGATTCCTGATGGATATGGCCAAAGACCCGATTTGCGGAATGACGGTGGACGAAACGACGGCGCTGCACGCTGAACGCAACGGGGAGACATTCTACTTTTGCTGCGAACATTGCCGGGAACAATTTCTGTCCCAAAGCGCGTCCGCCAAGACGAGCGGCGTCGCTCACGCTCACGCGCACCACGATCATGCAGAGGTGAAGCCTGATGCTGCCGCGAAGTATTTTTGTCCGATGTGTCCCGGCGTTGAGTCCGACCGGCCGGGTGATTGTCCGAAATGCGGGATGGCATTGGAACCGAAAACGATGACCGTCGGCGCGGATGACGAGGACAACTCCGAATTGGACGATATGACGCGGCGGTTCTGGATCGGCGCCGCGCTGACATTGCCGGTGTTTGTCCTCGCGATGGCGCATCTGGTTCCCGCGATTGGTCCTGATTCGTGGGTGATGAGCGATGCGTCGCGTTGGGCTCAATTCGCGCTCGCTATTCCCGTGGTTTGCTGGGCAGGCTGGCCGTTCTTCAAACGCGGCTGGCGCTCTGTTGTGACACTTCACTTGAATATGTTCACGCTGATCGCCATCGGCGTGGGCGCAGCTTTCGTCTTCAGCGCCGTGGCGATGCTTGCGCCAGGACTGTTCCCATCCACGATGCAGCACGAGGGCAACGTCGGCATTTATTTTGAGGCCGCCGCGATGGTCACAGTTCTGGTCCTGCTTGGCCAAGTGCTCGAACTTCGCGCCCGCAGCCGCACGGGCAGCGCGATCAAGGCGTTGCTCAATCTCGCCCCGCCCACCGCACGACAAGTCGCCGTCGGTGGCGATCATGAAATCCCGCTCGACCAGGTGAAAGCCGGCGACTGGTTGCGCGTGGTGCCGGGTGACAAGGTGCCCGTGGACGGCGCGGTGGTCGAAGGTCATTCCAGCGTCGAAGAATCCATGATCACAGGCGAACCGCTTCCGGTGGAAAAATCCGTCGGTGACAAGGTGACGGGCGGCACGGTCAACGGCACGGGAAGTTTCATTATGCGTGCCGAGCGGGTGGGCAACGACGCGTTGCTTGGGCAGATCGTGAAAATGGTGGCCGAAGCGCAGCGCAGCCGCGCACCGATTCAAAGTCTTGCCGACAAAGTCGCGGGCATCTTCGTGCCGGCGGTGCTGGCGGTGTCGGTGATCACCTTCGCTGTCTGGATGTGGCTGGGGCCGGAGCCAAGGCTCGCGCACGCCATCGTCAACGCCGTCGCGGTGCTCATCATCGCCTGCCCGTGCGCCCTCGGTTTGGCCACGCCGATGTCCATCATGGTTGGCGTTGGACGCGGCGCGCAACTCGGTGTGCTCATAAAAAATGCAGAGGCGCTCGAACGGCTGGAGAAGATCACCACGCTCGTCGTGGACAAGACCGGCACGCTTACCGAGGGCAAACCCAAACTTGTGAATGTCCTGCCCGCCGGCGGTTTTGAAGCGAAAGAATTACTTCGTCTCGCCGCCTCTTTGGAGCAGAACAGCGAACATCCGCTCGCCGCCGCGATTGTGCGGGGTGCGAAAGAACAGAATCTCAACTTTGAGGCAGTGAAAGAATTTCGCTCGGTAACGGGCGGTGGTGTTGCCGGCAATGTCTCCGGTCGCGCGGTGATGATTGGAGAACCGGACTTTCTGCATAACGAAAAAATCACGGGTGTGGAGCCGCTTGAAGCGTCGTCGGCGAAACTTCAGGAAGAAGGCAAGACCGTGATATTTGTCGCCGTGGATGGAAAATCGGCGGGAATTCTCGCCGTCGCCGACCCGATCAAATCCACCACCGCCGAAGCCATCAAAGAACTCCACGCGCTCGGCTTGAAACTCGTCATGCTCACGGGCGACAACCGTCGCACCGCCGCCGCAGTTGCCAAACAACTGGGCATTGATGCGGTGGAAGCGGAAATTAAACCCGCCGGGAAGGTTGCCCATGTCAGGAAGCTGCGCGCGGAAGGCCAGCGTGTCGCCATGGCCGGTGACGGCATCAACGACGCGCCCGCCTTGAGCGAAGCGGAAGTCGGCATCGCCATGGGCGCGGGCGCCGACGTGGCCATGCAGAGTGCGGGCATCACTCTCGTGCGAGGCGACCTGCGCGGGATTGCCCAGGCCGTCCGCCTCAGTCGCGCCACGATGAGCAACATCCGGCAGAATCTTGTCTTCGCCTTTCTCTACAACGCGCTGGGCATTCCGGTGGCGGCGGGTGTGCTCTACCCGCTCTTCGGCTGGCTGCTCAGCCCGGTCATTGCCGGCGCGGCGATGAGCTTGAGTTCCGTCTCGGTAATCACCAATGCTCTTCGCCTGCGAAACGTGAAACTATGAGAGTCGCCGGACTTGTCGTGAAACGCTGGAGAACGAAAGTGCCGGACACATCTGCGACGCGCCAGCGCTCCGTGCTGCGTCACCCAACCTTTGACACGCGCGGTTTAATTCTTATTCTCTTCGCGTGCGCACCGTCTCCGTCCAGCTTGGAAATCGCAGTTACATGATTAAAATCGCGCCGGGTCTGCTCAAGCAGCTCGGCGGCGAGTGTGCGCGACTGCAACTCGGTGATCGCTGCGCCATCATCACGGACACCAACGCAGGCAAACATTTTGCCAAGCCGGCTTATGGATCGCTGGTGAAAGCCGGATTTGAACCGGTTCTTGTCACCGTCCAGGCGGGTGAAAAATCAAAACGCATGTCCGTCGTGGAAAAATGCTGCGGCCAGCTTGCGCTGCACCGGCTGGAAAGAAAATCCTTCATCGTCGCGCTCGGCGGCGGAGTCGTCGGCGATCTGGCCGGTTTTGTCGCGGCAACTTATCTGCGCGGAATCCCGTTCGTTCAAGTCCCGACGACGCTGCTGGCCCAGGTGGACAGTTCGGTCGGCGGAAAAACCGGCGTGAACCTGCGCGCGGGAAAAAATCTCGTGGGTGCATTTTACCAGCCGCGATTGGTGCTGTGCGATTTGGATGCCTTGCGAACCCTGCCCGGACGCGAGTTTCGCGCCGGTCTCGCCGAGGTCATCAAATACGGAATCATTTACGACGCAAAACTGTTCGCGCAGTTGGAACGCGATCTGCCGGAGTTGATCAGGCGCGAGCCAAAGACACTTGCCGCAGTCATTGCGCGCTGCTGCGAAATCAAAGCTGAAGTCGTAAGCAAAGATGAGACCGAAGGCGGCCTGCGCGCGATCCTGAATTTCGGCCACACCATCGGCCATGCGGTTGAAAACAGTTTTGGCTACGGAAAATATTTGCATGGCGAGGCGATTGCCATCGGCCAGGTTGCGGCGGCAAAACTGTCGCAGAAGATTCTTGGCCTGCCGGAACGCGATGTTGGGCGGATTGAAAATCTGTTTGTTCAAGCCGGTTTGCCGGCGCGGATCAATTTGAATTCGGCGCGGCGGAAAAAACTTTTTACCGCGATGAAGCTGGACAAAAAAGTCAGCGGCGGGGAAGTCAAATTTGTCCTCGCAAAAGAAATCGGCAGCGTCATTTGCGAACAAAGAGCGCCACAAGCCATTGTTGAAAAAGTGTTAACTGCGGAAGCGCAGGGATGACCACGGACGCGGAATTGCTTTTATCTGTGTCAATCTGTGGCTAAATTATTTGAGACATGATTCTGGTCTTGGACAACTACGATTCGTTCACCTACAACCTTGTGCAATATCTCGGCGAACTGGGCGCGGATTTGACGGTCAAACGCAACGACGAGATTTCCATCGAACAAATCCGCGCGCTCAAGCCGGAGCGCATTCTCGTCTCGCCCGGACCCTGTTCGCCGCGCGAATCCGGCTTGTCCAACGAAGTCATCCGCACGTTCGCAAACGAAGGCGTGCCGGTTTTTGGCGTCTGCCTCGGCCATCAGTGCATCGGACACACCTTCGGCGCGGAAGTCGTCGTGAATTACCGCATGATGCACGGCAAAACCTCGCCCATCAAACACAATGGCAAGGATTTGTTCGCCGGCATGCCGGACCCGTTTCTGGCGACGCGCTATCATTCGCTCGTCCTCAAGCGCGACACCATGCCGGACATTCTGGAGATCACAGCCGAGACCGATGAAGGCGAAATCATGGGCGTGAAACACAAAACACTGCCGATCTGGGGCGTGCAATTCCATCCCGAAAGCATCCTCACCGAGAGCGGCCGGACAATCCTGAAAAATTTTCTCAAGTTGAAGTAGCCGCGCCATGCGCTATAATCAACGGCTCATGCAAATCCATTTGCTCAAATCCAAGATCCATCGCGCCACCGTCACCGGCGGAAACGTGAATTACGAGGGCAGCCTGACCATTTCCGCCGACCTCATGGAAAAATGCGGCCTGCAGGAATATGAACGGATCCTCTGCGGCAACATGGCCAACGGCGAACGCTGGGAAACCTACGTCATCAAGGGCAAACGCGGCGCCGGCGATATCATCATGAACGGCGCGGTGGCGCATCTTGGCAAGAAGGGCGATTTGCTGACCATCATGAATTTCGCCGCCGTAAGCCAAAAAAAGGCGAAGAATTGGAAGCCGCGCGTCGTCGTCTTGGGCACGGGAAACAAGATCGTGAACGAACGCGGAACTTGATTCGGTCTAGCATCGAGCCGGCGGCTCGATTCGTTCTTCCACTCTGCCTCGAACGCGATTCCTCTCCCGCAGTCTGACGCCGCCCTCTCTAATCGGATTGGAGAGAGAACCATTTGCCAAGGGCAATACCCAGACGCAAACCGGGCGATGGAAACTCCGGTCACAAGCCAAATTCCCACAGAATAGTGAACGTCCATCGTCCGGCAACTTCTTGCGGATGTCACACCCGAATCCAGTTTTCCCGGCCACGGAAAAATAATGTTAAAATCATGCCGATGGGAAAAAGCTTGACTGAAATTTATTTCTGGGAATGTCCTTGCGGACGGCCACCGTGGGAGTTTTCAAAATAAAAATTATTTTCTGGAAAGACCGCATTTTTTTCTACACGCTGTCCGTTGCTGATTTTATGGATGTAAAACTTCCCAAACTGGGTGAGGGCGCGGATTCCGGCGTCGTGGTCAATGTCTTCGTCAAAGAAGGCGACACGATAGCGAAGGGTCAGGCCATTCTTGAGCTTGAAAATGAAAAGGCCGTGGCGTCAATCCCGTCCACGGCGGCGGGTGTCGTCGCCAAAGTTCATATGAAGGCTGGCGACCGCGTGGGCGTCGGCGCGCGGCTCATCACAATCACAGAAAGCGGACAGCCCGCTGCTGCTCCGGCTGCCGCGCCTGCACCCAAAGCGGCTGCCAAAAAGCCTGTCGCACAGGCCGCACCGGTTGAGGACGAGGTTGAGGACGAGGATGAGCAGGAAACAAATGAAGAACTGGAAGTTTCAAATGCTCCGGTGGCCGCGTCGCCGTCGGTGCGCAAAATCGCGCGCGAACTCGGCATCAATCTGACCAAGGTGCGCGGCAGCCAGCCGGACGGGCGCATTGTCACCGCCGATTTGCGCGCCTACATCCACCGCCTGGTCGCGGCGGCGGCAAGGCCGAAGGCCGTGGCCGGAGCCGCTCCTGCGAAACCCGTCGCCGAGCAGATTGATTTTTCACAGTGGGGGCCTGTCACGAAGAAATCCATCACGCCGCTGCGAAAGGTCATCGCGCGGCGAATGGCGGAAAGCTGGAACACCGTCCCGCGCGTCACGCAGTTCGACGACATTGATTTCACGCGCGTTGGCGAATTGCGGAAAAAGTTCGCAGCGGCTTACGAGGCAAAAGGCGTCAAGCTCACGCTCACGCCGTTTGTCTTGAAAGTGGTTGCGGAAATTTTGAAGAAGCATCCGATCTTTAATTCGAGCCTCGACGAAGTGGCTGGCGAAGTCATCATCAAGGAATATATCCATCTCGGCATCGCGGTGGACACGGAGCAGGGGCTGATGGTTCCCGTCCTATGCGACGTGGACAAAAAATCCATGCTCGACCTGTCGAAGGAACTGGAATCGCTCGCGGCCAAGGCGCGCGACCGTAAAATCACGGCCGACGAAATGAAAGGCGGCACGTTCACCATTTCCAACCAGGGCGCGATCGGCGGCGCGCATTTCACGCCGATAGTCAATCTGCCGGAAGTCGCGATTCTTGGCCTTGGTCGCGGCGCGATGAAGCCGGTCGCGCGCGACGGAAAAATCGAGGCGCGCCTGCTCACGCCAGTTGCAATCAGCTACGATCATCGCGTGATTGACGGCGGCAACGCGGCGCGGTTCGCGGTGGATTTGGCGAAGGCGTTTGAAAATTTCGGCGAAGAAATTGTGAAGATTTAATTTGTATGGATTCGATCAAAACAGAAATCGTAGTTGTTGGCGCAGGCCCCGGCGGTTACGCGGCGGCGTTTTACGCGGCGGACTTGGGCAAAAAAGTCATTCTCATTGAAAAAGAGAAAAAGCTCGGCGGCGTGTGTCTGAATCGCGGCTGCATTCCGTCGAAGGCGCTGCTTTACGCGACGCATCAGATCGTCAACGCGCGCGAGTCCGTCCATCGCGGCATTACTTTTGCCGAGCCGAAGGTGGACGTCGCGAAATTGCGCGAGTGGAAAGATTCCATCATCGCCAAATTGAGCGGCGGCGTGGCGACGCTCGCGAAAATGCGCGGCGTGGAAGTCATCGCCGGGCGCGGTTATCTTGAAGGCTCGAACAAATTGCGAGTCGAAACGGAGCAGGGGCAGCAGTTCATCGAATACGAGCAGGCGATTCTCGCGGTCGGTTCGGTTCCCGCGATGCCGAAGGCGTTTGACCTCGGCAACCCGCGCGTGATGACTTCGACCGAGGCGCTGGAGATCGAGGACATTCCTGAAAATCTGCTCATCGTTGGCGGCGGTTACATCGGCATGGAACTCGGCACGGTTTACGCCGCGCTCGGCAGCAAAATTACTTTGATCGAAGCGATGGATGCGATTCTCGCTGGCGCGGATGCCGACCTCGCGCGTCCGGTTGTTACGAACGCAAAAAAGATGTTCAAAGAAATCCGTTTGAAAGCCAAAGTCACAAAAATGGCGACCGTCGGAAAACAGATCAAAGTCGAATCCGAATACAACGGCGAAAAATTTTCCGAACTTTACGACCGCGTTTTGGTTTCCGTCGGGCGCGTGCCGAACAGCAAGGACCTCGGCCTGCAAAACACGAAAGTCGAACTGGACGAGCGCGGTTTTGTGAAGATCAACGCGCAGCAGCAGACGGGCGACCCGGCGATTTACGCCATCGGCGACATCGCGGGTGGCATCCTGCTCGCGCACAAGGCGCACAAGGAGGCGCGCATCGCCGTCGAAGTCATCACCGGCGGGAGCAGCGCGTTCGACAGCGTGATTCCCGCCGTCGTGTTCACCGACCCCGAAATCGCGTGGTGCGGCTTGACGGAAAACGAGGCGAAGGAAAAAGGCGTCAAATACGAAGTCGCGAAATTTCCGTGGTCGGCGTCGGGCCGCGCACTGACGTTCGACCGCACGGACGGCGTGACGAAAATGATCGTTGATCCCGAAACCGACCGCGTGCTCGGCGTGGGCATCACGGGCGCGGGCGCGGGCGAACTCATCGCCGAGGCCGTGCTGGCGATGGAAATGGGCGCGACGGTCGAGGACATCGCGCTGACGATCCATCCGCATCCGACCTTGTCCGAGACGTTGATGGAATGTGCCGACGCCTATTACGGCCACGCGACGCACACATTTGTGAAGAAAAAAGCGGCGCAGTAATTCGCGGAAAATTTGACAAGTGTTTGGGAAATAAAAGTGTCCATGAAAGCGATGATTGAAGCGCAGGAACTCGCGCGGCGATTTAATGAAGATGAAGCGATATGGCGTGCCTTTGAGAAAAAGCGCGCGTTGCGAAAACTTCTTGGTTCAAACACGCCGCTGTCGGAAGAAATTTTGGATGACCTCGACTGGCAGGCGGCGGAGCGGGAATGTCGCACCGTGCGCGCCGTTGGATTTTTTCATCAATGAAGGCATTGAAGCTAAAGAAGCCGATTGAATCGCTCATCCTCACGATTCGATGACAGAAAGTGATGCTTGATGCTGATCTGGCGGATTTGTATGACACGTCAACCAAGGTGTTGAATCAGGCAATCAAGCGTAATATCGGGCGGTTTCCCAAAGACTTCCTGTTTCGGTTGACCGAAAAAGAGAAAACCAAGGTGGTCACAAATTGTGACCACCTTGCGCGGCTTCGATTTTCGCCGAAACTGCCTTTCGCCTTCACCGAGCACGGCGCGATCATGGCGGCGACGATCTTGAACAGTTCCGAAGCCGTGGCGATGAGCGTGTTCGTGGTGCGGGCGTTCCTGCAGATGCGCGAGCAACTGGCGGCCAACACGGCGATCCTCAAACGGCTGGCGGAGATTGACCGGACGCTGTTGGAACGCGACTCGGCGTTGCGCGCCATCTGGACGAAGCTGCAACCGCTGCTCGCGCCGCCGCCCGAACCGCCGAGGCGCCGCATCAAGGGTTTTAATCCTCGCGACGAGTGATTCGCGGGAAATTTGGAAATGAAGAGTCAGATGGCTTTTCTAAAATGACAGATAAGCCTCATAATCCAAGCTATCATAGCCGCAACAAAAACTCCGAGTGTGACCAGAAACGCCGACGATGAAAGATGCGGTATGCTCGTGCTGTTGTTCTCAATGAGCTGATACCAAAGCACGCTTTGAAGTCCGACCTCCAAACTGGCCAGCCACAAACCCTGTCGCAAAAGATAAGTGCAAGTTTCGTCACGGCGTTCGGATGAAAACCAGAAATCGCGCCGTGAGCAGTTAATCCATCGCGTTGGCACAAATTTGAGTGAGTAAAAAGCGGCCGCAATAATCAGAGGTAAAATCAAACCGATAACTAACTGAAAAGTCACCGCCGAAGAACGGCTCATCCAACCATTGGGTTGCCCGCTGGCATCGAAATGAGTCGCCATCCGCTGCGGGAGCGGGAGCAACAAAACTGTGCATATCAGAAAAAGCACATAACCAATCAGTAATAATGCAAAAACGATTGCAGAAATACGCGCCATTTTCATTTATATTCCTCGTCTTCTGATTTGTTCATTGAGTTTTATTTTACGGTTTTCTGGCGGAATGATTTTTTGAGCGGAGAAAAATTTCCTTCCTCACAGCCCGCCACAAAACCTTCCGTCACCGTTTTTAATTCTTCCCAGCGCGCCCGGATTTCCTTGGTTTCCGCCGTGGTGATTTTTTCGTCGGCGGTGGCGCTGGCGATGACGTGCAGCAAGTCCGCGAATTCCTGCACGATCTGGTTCGTGGCGGGAATCAGTTGATGCGGATGCGGCGTGTTCTTCGGGTTTTGGATGAAAAATCCGCCCGCGCGCTGGCATATCCATTGGACGAGCCGGTGGTCGCCGGTGCTTTTGAGCAGCGCCTCGATGCGGTCGAGCGGATTTACGATGCCGCTGCCCGCGACGCTCGGCTCGGCCCATTTGTAGATCATCGAGGTCGAGAGGTCGAGGTCGGCGGCGAGTTCCTTGGGTTTCTTTTTTTCCAAAACCTCGCGCATGAGTTCATGGGATTGCATGAGCAAACGATGGGAGACCGCCAGAATCTTGGCAAGCCCGAACCGGTGGATTGGAGTTACAAAACCGGTTTCAAATTATAACTGTAATTTGCGCGGGCTTGTTGTTAATTGGTGCCGGTCATGAAATCCGAAGACAAACCAGGTTTGCCTTTACTGCTTGCATTGGCGGCACGCGCGGTGTTCTAATTCAAACAGCAAACCACAGCGGAGCGGGCTTATGATGATATACGCGATCTGTTTGGCGGCCGGTTTGGTGTTCACGATGTTGAGCGTGCTGGCCGGTCATTTCTTTGGCGGGCACGGTGATCATGTCGGCGGCAGCGGCGGCCACGCGGAGGCCGGTGCGGACAGCAGCGATATGCCGGGCATCTCGATTTTCAGCCCCACGATCATCGCCGCGTTCATCACGGCGTTTGGCGGCTTTGGTTTGATTTTCTCGGAATTTCCCGCGACCAAGCAGGTGATTGTCAGCGCACCGTTGTCCATGGTCTGCGCGATGGGGATTGCGGGAGTGCTGTTCGTTTTCCTGCGCTCGGTGTTCCAGCACACGCAAAGCTCCAGCGAATCGCACGTCGGACGGCTGGCTGGCACGACCGCCAGCGTTGTCAGCCCTATTCCCCAAAATGGCGTCGGGGAAATCGCCTATGTCGTCAGCGAAACGCGTTACACGGCGCCGGCGCGCACGGAAAATGGCGCCGCCATCGGCAACGGCAAGCTGGTCAAGATCACCCGCGTCGTCGGCACGCAATTTTACGTCACCGCAGATTGAACTCCTGAAATTCATCAACCTAAAATCATTATGCAACTCAACCTAGTTCCCATGCTCGCCGAATTGAACCTCGTCCAGGGCGGCATCAGCATCATCGCGGCGGTCGTCATCGTCATCGTGGTGTTCCTGCTGCTTTACATGATCTTCAGCCGTTACACCAAGGTCGGCCCGAACCAGGTGCTGATCGTGTCGGGCCGCAAACAGAAGCTGGAGGACGGTTCGTCCGTGGGCTTCCGCATCGTCAAAGGCGGCGGCACGTTCGTCCTGCCGATTTTTGAAAAGGTGGATTTGCTCTCGCTCGAACTGCTGACGATTGATGTCCAGACGCCGGAAGTCTACACCAGCAAAGGCGTGCCGGTGAAGGTGGACGGCGTGGCGCAGATCAAGGTGAAGGGCGACGACATTTCCATCCGCACCTCGGCGGAACAATTTCTTGGCAAGGCGCAGGACGAAATCCGCAACATCGCCACGCAGACGCTCGAAGGCCATTTGCGCGCGATTCTTGGCACAATGACGGTTGAGGAAATTTACCAGAACCGCGATGCCTTCGCCTCCAAAGTCCAGGAAGTCGCGGCTGGCGACATGGCGAACATGGGCCTGGGCATCGTCAGTTTCACCATCCGCGACATCCGCGACGGCCAGGGCTACCTCGACGCGCTCGGCAAGCCGCGCATCGCGCAGGTCAAGCGCGACGCCATCATCGCCCAGGCCGAGGCCGACCGCGATTCTGTCATCCGTTCCGCGCAGGCGAACCAGGCCGGGCAGGAGGCAAAATTTCTTGCCGACACGAAAGTTGCCGAGGCACAACGCGATTATCAGTCGAACGTCGCGCAATATCAGGCCACGGTGAACGTGCAAAAGGCGCAGGCCGACCTTGCGTATGATTTGCAGAAATTCAAGACCGGCCAGCTCGTGATGGCCGAACAAGTGCAGGTGCAAATCGTCGAGAAGCAAAAAAACATTGAGTTGCAACAGCAGGAAATTCTCCGCAAACAGCGCGAACTCGAAGCGACCATCCAGAAACCCGCCGACGCCGAGCGTTACCGCGTCGAGACGCTGGCGAACGCGAAAAAATTTCAATTGGAAACCGAAGCCGCCGGTGCAGCTTCCGCGACGAAGGCGACCGGTTTTGCCGGAGCCGATGTCGTGAAGGCGACCGGCTTGGCCGAAGCCGATGCGAACAAGGCGCGCGGTCTGGCCGAGGCATCCGTCATCGAGGCGCAGGGCAAGGCGACCGCCGAAGCGATGCGTGTGAAGGCCGAGTCGTTCAAGCAATACAACGAGGCCGCCGTCATCGAAATGATCATGCGCGTGATGCCGGAGATCGCCGGCAAGATCAGCGAGCCGCTCTCGAAGATGGAGAAGATGGTCATCATCAATTCCGGCAGCGGACCGGGCGGCGGCGCGAGCAAGCTGACCAGCGATGTGACGACCATCATCAGCCAGTTGCCGCCCGTGCTGGAAAGCCTTACGGGAATCAAGTTCGAGAAATTGATGGAGCAGGTTCCCGCGCTGAAAAAGGCGATGGGGAAAGATGAGGGCGAAGACAAAAAATAAAATCCGTAGGAGCCGAGGTGACAAGGCTCAAATTAAAAAAGTTTGAGACTCCTTACGTCGTCTCCTACGAATTAAAATGAAACTGAACCGCTCACATGATGACAGTCGCATCGCCGGCGTCTGCGGCGGGCTGGCGGAATATCTCGGCTGGGATTCAAGCCGTGTGCGGATTGTCTGGGTGCTGGCGACGATTTTTAGCGCGGCGTTTCCTGGCGTCATTCTTTATTTGGCGTTGTGGTATCTGATGCCGGAAGAACGGCCAACAGCACAGACGTTTGATCCGCCGCCCATTCAGCCTTGGAAAAAGCCGGCATGAACCATACGGATTCAAAATTGGAAAAATAACGCTCCATCTGGAGATTTCACCTTCGCCCGTCATACCACATATGCGCCGATTCGCGGCTGCCCATCGCGCGGCGCGTGTCAAAGATTGCGCGGAACAAAAACCAGAGTTGCTCGCGTGGCGAATAAAGCCGCATCTTGCGCGCGGAGGTCACGAGCGGATGCCGGTGCAGGATGACAACCTGCCTGCCGGTTTCCCTTCCCAGCTTTTTCAAACGCTGGCTCAATTCCAGTTCTTCCGCGCAAAAAAATTCGTTGCTGAAGCCGCCGAGCTTTCGGAAAGCGCCCGCTTCGCAAAAAATGAACGCGCCCGCTAGGAATCGTTTCCAGCGGCTGGTCAGGTTCCAGAGGCGCGTGATGATTCCGGCCACAAAATAGGTTTCGTCCAGCCGCATCGTCGCGCCGCCGGCGAGAAATTTGCCCGATTGAATCGCACCGGCGGCGTCGGCGAACAATTCCGCGCCCGGGTGCGAGTCGGCGTCCACGAATAACAGCCAGTCGCCGCTTGCCGCCGCCGCGCCGGAATTCCGCGCGCGGGCAATCTGGTTGACGGGTTCAAAAACGACGGTTGCGCCGGACGCCCGCGCGATTTCCGCCGTGCGGTCGGTGGAATTGTTGTCGCACACGATCAACTCGGTTTCCCATCCGATTTTTTTGAACGAGTCCGCCGCCAATTTGATCTGCGCGAGCGATGCGCCAAGCAGCCGCTCCTCGTTGAAAGCCGGGACGACGATGGAAATTTTCACTGGCGTTGCCTTGATTTTGACGGGTGGCGCGCGGACATGATTTGGCTGCGTTGATTTTCGGCGATGCTGCGGCCAATTCAAGCAAAGAACGCAAAAGTTTGAATTTTACAGGTGAGAATCCGCACATCTTTTGTCAAAATAAGGTGAGCCTTCTCACGGCTTCCACTGGAAAATCAAAGAATCGAAGATGATCAATGAAAAAGACACAGCACGGAATTTTGAAATGATCCGCCGGCATGGCTCTTCATTCATTGACTCTGGATTTTCCTTTGCTAGATTCATCGCTCTGTTTTAGGAAACATTCACCACGAACTGAAAATTAATAATTAATTTATGGCCAAAGCATCTAAATCAAACAAATACGTTTATCTTTTTGGAAATAAGAAGGCTGACGGCAACGGTTCCATGAAGCCGCTGCTCGGCGGCAAGGGCGCGAACCTCGCCGAAATGGGCCGCATCGGCCTGCCCGTGCCTCCCGGTTTCACCATCACCACCGAGGTCTGCACGCATTATTACGACAACAAGAAGACATATCCAAAAATTCTCGGCGCGCAGGCAAAGGAAGGCGTCGCTTTCATCGAAAAAATCATCGGCACGAAATTCGGCGACAAATCCGCGATGCCGTTGCTGGTCTCCGTCCGCTCCGGTGCGCGCGATTCGATGCCGGGCATGATGGACACGATTTTGAACCTCGGCTTGAACGACCAGACCGTCCTCGCGCTCGTCGCGGCGACGAAGAACGAGCGTTTCGCCTGGGATTGCTACCGCCGCTTCGTGCAGATGTATGGCGACACGGCGATGGGCGTGCAGAAACGCGCCGGTGAAGATCACGAGCCGTTTGAAGTCGTCATTCACGCTCTCAAGCACGAGCGTTATCACGCGGACATCGAGGACACCAAGCTCACCGTCGCTGATTTGCAGGAACTTGTCACGCGCTTCAAGGCGCTGATCAAGGAGCGCACCGGCAAGGAATTTCCGCAGGACCCGTGGAAGCAGCTCTGGGGTGCGGTCAGTGCCGTGTTCAATTCGTGGATGAATGACCGCGCGATGGTCTATCGCCGCAAATACAACATTCCCTCCGAATGGGGCACCGCCGTCAACGTCCAAGCGATGGTCTATGGCAACACGGGTCCGACTTCCGGCTCCGGCGTCGCGTTCACGCGCAATCCCGCGAACGGCACGAAGGAATTTTACGGCGAATTTCTCATCAACGCGCAGGGCGAAGACGTCGTCGCCGGCGTCCGCACGCCCGAACCAGTGGCGCAACTCGCGAAGGAACTGCCCGATGCCTTCAAGGAATTGGACAACATCCGCGGCACGCTGGAAAAACATTTCAAGGACGTGCAGGACTTCGAGTTCACCATTCAAGATCACAAGGTCTTCATGCTCCAGACGCGCAACGGCAAGCGCACCGCCGCCGCCGCGCTGAAGATTTCCATGGACCTCGTGAAGGAAAAATTGATTGACGCCGAAACCGCCGTGCTGCGGAATCCGGCCGATCAGTTGGATCAATTGCTCGCGCCGATTTTTGATCTGGCCGAAGTGAAAAAGGCGAAAGTCATCGCCACCGGCCTGCCTGCCGGCCCCGGCGCGGCGACAGGGAAAATTTATTTCAACGCCGACCGCGCGGTTGCTGCCGCTGATAAGGGCGAGAAAGTTTTGCTCGTCCGCATCGAAACGTCACCGGAAGATTTGCGCGGCATGATCGCGGCGGAAGGCATTTTGACCGCGCGCGGCGGCGTGAGTTCGCACGCAGCGCTCGTCGCCCGGCAGATGGGCAAGGTCTGCGTCTGCGGCGCAAGCGCGTTGCAGGTGGATTACGACAAGAAGACCCTCACCGTGGACGGCCTGACTCTCAACGAAGGCGATTTCCTCTCGATTGACGGAACCGCCGGCACCGTCTATGCCGGTCAGATCAAGACCGCGCCTTCCGAAATCATCGCCGGACTCATCGGCGGCGACAAGGCGGCGCAGGCCACGGAAAAATTCAAGAGCTTCACCCAGTTGATGAAATGGTGCTCGCAGTTCACGCGCATGAGCGTGCGCACGAACGCCGACACGCCGGAACAGGCTGCGAACGCCGTCGCGTTCGGCGCGGTTGGCATCGGTCTCACGCGCACCGAACATATGTTCTTCGAGGGCAACCGCATTGACGCGATGCGCGAAATGATTCTCGCCGACACCATCGCGATGCGTGAAGATGCGCTCGCAAAATTGTTGCCCTATCAGCGCGACGACTTCTTCGGAATTTTCAAGGCGTTGAATGGTTTTCCGGCGACGATCCGTTTTCTTGACCCACCGTTGCACGAATTTTTGCCGAACTCGAAAGAATCGCAGATGGACCTCGCGCGGAAGCTCAACATTCCCGTCGAGAAAATCATGCACCGCGTCCACGAACTTCATGAGTTCAACCCGATGCTTGGTTTTCGCGGCTGCCGTCTTGGCATCAAGTATCCCGAAATCACGCGGATGCAGGCGCGCGCGGTGCTCGAAGCCGCCGCCGATGCGACCAGGCAGGGTTTCAAGGCGAAACCGGAAATCATGATCCCGCTCGTCGGCTTCAAGAAGGAGCTGGATTTGCAGGTCGCAATTGTCCACGAAGTCGCTGCGCAAGTGCAGAAGGAAAAGAAGGTGAAGATCAACTACACCGTCGGAACAATGATTGAGATTCCGCGCGGCGCGTTGACGGCGGATGAAATCGCGCAGACGGCGGAATTTTTCAGCTTCGGCACGAACGACCTCACGCAGACCGGCCTGGGCATGAGCCGCGACGATTCCGGTTCCTTCCTCAACGCCTATCAGGAGGCGGAAATCTTCAAGAAGAATCCGTTCGCCTCGATTGACCAGACCGGCGTTGGCCAGCTCATGGAAATCGCCATCGCGAAAGGCCGCAAGACGCGCCCCGACATCAAGCTCGGCATCTGCGGCGAACACGGCGGCGACCCCGACTCCGTGAAATTCTGCCATCGCATCGGGCTTACTTACGTCAGTTGCTCTCCGTTCCGCGTGCCGGTCGCAAGACTTGCGGCAGCGCAGGCGGCGATTGAAGAAAAACGCAAGGCGAAGAAGAAATGACCGTGGCGTTCGGCTTGATAATTTTGAGGCAAAATGAGGACACAGCAGGCCGAAGCCTAAAAGCATCGTTTCACCCGCTTATTTATAGGGTTTTTTAATAATTCTGCATCTGTGAAAGACATAATCCGCTTCAGCCGTCACCACAACTGGTGACAAGACAGAGAGCGGCGATGTGTTAAGCTTTTGACGTTGGAAGTAGTGACTCCAACGGAAAACTTTAGTGTGTTGAAAGAGGCCGGAGTAGTGTCCGGCCTCTTTTCTTTTTTAACACG
>DATCDZ010000141.1:0-22980 GCA_036510395.1 Verrucomicrobiia bacterium | reverse complement strand
GAGCTGACCCGCGAACTCATCGGTTCAAGTCCCGAACGATCTCATCTCCGACGACTTTGTCCGGGAGGCTGGCCAGCCTCCCGGACAAACCGACAAGCGGATTCTCCCCAACTCACCGGTCAAGTCCAAGATACAAGTCCTTAAGATTATTCCACAACAAGCGCGCTCGTTTTGCCCGGCTCGGCGGCGAAGAATAATTTTTCAACGATTGCGAACGGGCATCAGCCCGAAATGCAGCAGCAGCCAGATTGGAACAGCGAACAAAATAATCGCAATCAACCGCTCCCACGTCCATTCGAGGTAATGCGACTGGATCGGGAAAATCGCGATCATGAAATAATTTGCGAAGCGCGTGTGGCCGATGAAGCGCAGGTGTTTCGGAAATTTTTTGCGAACGCCGCTGGCGAGCGCGACGAAGCCGAGCGCGATCACCAGAAATGTCACGAGCAGGTTGATCGGCAGCATCGCGCCGAGTTCCAGTTGCGGCTCGCCGAACCTGTGGACTTTGAAATACGGCCAGAGCCATTGCGCGCCCGCCCAAAGAAAGCTGAACCCGGTCTGGAGCGCGGTGCGGAAGTTCGCCTTGTCGGAAGTCAGCTCGTTCAGCAGCAGCCCGAAATAGAGCGGCACGATTCCCCAGACGAGCGTGATATGCACGAACGGCGTGGAAATCAATTCGGCGAATGTGTTCCAGTAATGACTCACGCCATCATTTAACAATTTGCTGCGCGTGCTGTCGCGGTTTTTTACGGCAGAAAATGTTCGGCCGTGGAGCAGGTCGGTTTTTCGCCAACTTTGCCGATGGTGTATGTGCCGCCGGACGGACATTTGGGAAGAACCCCGCCCCGGATATAAGGCGTGATGTCGGCTTCGGTGACGACATATCCAGTTGCCTTGCCTTTTTCCAGGACGAATTCATTTTTCGCCCCGTCAATCTGGCGGAGATTGTTGATGCAGGCGTTGCGCTGCGAATTTGCCCTTGCAACGGCTGCGTTGTCGCCTGCGGCCGCCTGGCCAGCCGCGCCCGGCCCGCGAACCAGCTTGACGCCCGGCGGCACGGGATAATTGAAATCATCGGCGGAAAGCGTCGGATTCAATTCAATGTTCTTGGTGGTCGAAGTGATCGTGCCGCGAATTTTCGTCATCGCTGGCGCGTATTTTTTGACCTGCTCCTTGATCATGTCCAGTTGCATCGGAGGCAGGTTGGTGAAGCCGGTGGCGACCAGCGAGAAAGCGTCGTCAACGTCGGCGTCGCTGATTTGTCCGCCGAGCGTGATTTGCGATTGCGAAACCAGGTAGGTGGATTTGTCCACCCAGATTTCCACTTTTTGTCCAAGCACTTTGGCGGTGAGGGTGTAGCAATCATGCCCGTTCGCCGGCTCATCCTCGGTTTGCCCCAAATCTTTGATGATCTTTGTCAGTTGGGCCGGATCGCCAAATAGCTGCTGCATTTTCCTGGCTTGCTCCATCGCTTGCTGCGACGTGCTGTTCACCGCTCGGGCATCGGCAAGCTGCATATATGTTGCTGGCGCCATTCTTTGATGAGAATCCATAAACTCGAATGTGCCTTTGCCGGCGGACCAAATGGCGATGGTGTTGGTCAGGGGCAGACGGTCAATTTTTGACACCGCCTCCCCGGCGAAGTAAAACCAGTTTGTCTGCGCGCGCTTGACCGAATACTCGGTCGTGTTCGTGACTGTTCGGGGCATCCCCTGCGGCCGCCGGTTCGCGGTTTTCGCGTTGGCTGGCATATTTGGATCCACATCGGCCATCGTAAGGTTCGACAAATCAAGAAACAAAGTGACCGTGCCGTCTTCTGTCACGCTGCTGAAATTGGTGTAAGCCGAATGCACCTTGCTCAAAATGCCCAATGCCTGCATGGTCGAAGCGGAGGTGGGCGCGGCCACTTGCGCCGCAGGATTTGCCTTCTTCGCCGTCTTGTGTTCATTGTATTTCGAGTAGCCAAACCATCCGCCAAATCCAAGCGCCCCCAGCACGACAATGGACACCGTGATGATCAAAACATTTCGCAGCAAGTGAGATTTTGTCTGCACTGGCGGCTGACCGCCGGGCGCTCCAGATCGCCGGAATGCCGTCGCCACCGGCGCGTTTTGCCGCGCGGGGATTGACAGAGACGGTGGCGTTGCCGGCGGTGCGGCGGCGGCGCTTGTCGCTTGCGGGACGACGATTGCCTGCTGGCACGACGGACAGTTGATTTGCTCGCCGGAATAGGCGGCGTCGCACTGGATGTGCTGTCCGCATTGCGGGCAGGAGAATTTGAATTCAGCCATAATTTTTTGGGCCGCAAAACGTGCCGGCTTCTGAAGTGGTTATGGTGAAATCAAACCCCCTTTTGAGAACATTTGCAAGCCGGGAATGAAAAATAGTAGCTGGCTTAACCAGGCTCATTCTTTTGTTTTATGAAATCTCCCGCCCATCCCCGCAAAATGAAGCCATGCAAACCGCCTTGTAATTGCACGCGGAACCTCCACCGCAACTTCCTGCCTTGATCTTCAGCCGGCACTTCAGTTGCCGAAGGCGTGCCGGCTTCAGAGATTCACATTCTTGATTTTCTGCCGGGCCACGCCATTCGTTTTCACCATTCCAGCTTTGGTTGCGGCGGTCATGGTCTGTTTTGCGGTTTTGACCGTGTCGGCCAATGTGGCCTGTTTCATTCCGGCTTCATATTTGGGTTCGGTCCTGCTGTTGTAGATTGTGACCGCAGTGAACACCGCCGCCCCCACGAGCAGCAAAGCGATCAATCCTTTGATGGTTTGCATAAGACTGATTTGACGGCTACTGCGGTTGATTTGTTCAATTTAAGCCCGCCGCTCTTTGATGCCCGCCAAAATATCCGCCACGACCTCCGCCTTCGGCTTCGCGCCTTGCGGGCCGCCGTGGTGGAGGCGCACGCTCATCGCACCGGCTTCCATGTCGCGACCGCCGATGACCAGCATCGTGTGGACGCGCAATTGTTCCGCGTTGGAAATCTTCGCCTTGAACGGTGTCGCGCTGAAATCCGCATCTACGCGCACCATGTTCGCGCGCAGATCAGCCACGATGGGCTTGGCGTAGGCGATCAACGCTTCGTCGTCGTTGAGCGTGATGACGCGCACCTGGTCGGGCGCGAGCCAAAGCGGGAAGTTGCCCGCGTAATGCTCGATGAGGAAGCCGATGAAGCGTTCGTGCGTGCCGAGCGGCGCGCGATGGATGCACAACGGCGTCTTCTCCGAATTGTCGCGGTCGCGATATTTCAGGCCGAACTTCGCGGGCACGGCGAAGTCCACCTGGTTCGTCGCCAGCGTGAACTCGCGGCCGATGACGCTCCACACCTGCACGTCAATCTTCGGCCCGTAAAACGCCGCCTCGTTCGGCACTTCGACGTAGGGAATTTTTGAATCAATCAAAACTTTGCGAACCATGTCTTCGGTCTGTTTCCACAACGCCGGTTCATCAACGTATTTTTTGCCGAGACCTTCCGCGCTGTGCGTGCTGAAACGCATCACATATTTTTCGATGCCGAAAACTTTGAAATACTTCAGATACATTTCGTTGACCGCATTAAATTCTGCTGCGAATTGTTCTGGCGTGCAGTAAATGTGCGCATCGTTCATGTTCAAGGAACGGACGCGCATGAGACCGAACAATTCGCCCGACTGTTCGTAGCGATAGCAGGTGCCGTATTCCGCGAGGCGCAACGGCAAGTCGCGGTAACTATGCGGTTCCACCGCAAAGATGCGGTGATGATGCGGACAGTTCATGGCTTTGAGGTAATAACGGTCTGGCTCTTCCTCGTTCCATGATTCATTCAAAATGTCGTCCGAGACGCGAAGATAAGCCAAGTCATCCAGCGACTGCTTCAAATGTGGAGGAACTCGTTCGCGCAATGTTTTCGGCGACCACGGATCTGAACCCTCTTCCTTGGCCAATTCGTTGATGTAGGGCTTAAGCTGTTTAACAAGTTCTCTCGCCATCTTCTGGCGTCTCTCTTGTTCGTCTTCTTCCATTTTTGCGTTCTCGCGATTCTCTCGCAACTTCATCGGCGGAAACATTGACTCCGCGTAATACGGCAGATGCCCGGAAGTTTTATACATTTTTTCCCGCGCGATGTGCGGCGTTTTCACGCGCACATAACCCGCGGCGAACTCCGTTTCCTTCGCCAGTTTTTCCAATTCCTCCAGAATCGCCGTGCCCTTCGGCAACCACAGCGGCAAGCCCGGCCCGACAAATTCCGTGTCAATCGCGAACAGTCCCATCTCCGCGCCGATTTTGCGATGGTCGCGCTTTTTCGCTTCTTCGAGCATCGTGAAATGCGCGTCCATCTCGGTCTTGTTCTTGAACGCCGTGCCGTAAATTCTTTGAAGCTGCGGGTTGCGTTCGTCATTTTTATAATACGCGCTGGCCACGTGCGTGAGCTTGAACGCGCCGATGTTGCTGGTGCGCATCACGTGCGGCCCGGCGCAGAGGTCGAGAAAATCGCCGTTCTTGAAATACGAAATCGGCTCGCCTTCGGGAATGTTCTGGACGATGTCCAATTTGAATTTCGATGCCTCGCGCCTCGCGCCCAAAGCCGCAAGCCTTCCGCCTTGCGCGTCCTGCAGCGCCTGTTCGCGCGTGACGACGACTTTTTCAAACGTGTTATTCGCCTTGATCTCTTTTTTCATCTCGGCCTCGATGGCGGCGAAATCTTCCGGCGCGATGCGATGCGCGAGTTCCACGTCGTAATAAAATCCATTCTCGACCGGCGGCCCGGCGGCGAATTGCGCGTCCGGCCAGAGCCGCAAAATCGCGGTGGCCATGACGTGCGCGGCGGAATGGCGGATGCGCTCCAGCTCCGTCATCTTCGCGCGGTCGTCCAAAGTTTTGCGTTCCATAAAAATTGTCAGAAGAGAATAACCACCAAAACACCAGGACACAAAGTTTTTGAATCAGTTAAAAGGCGTTGGAAATTCAATTGAACTCTCCGGCCTATTTCACCCCGCTGCGTTGCGCGCGACAAGCCGCTTGGAAAAAGATTTGCGCGCGGGCTTTTCCAAATCAACACTGGTGCCATGAATCAAACGCTCGCCACACGAACCGCCGCCGCGACGGGATTTCTTGCCGTGGCGCTCGGCGCGTTTGGCGCGCACGCGCTGAAGGAAAAGCTCGCGCAAAACGGCATGGCGGGCGTCTGGGAGACGGCTGTGTTTTATCATTTCATCCACGCGGTGATGCTGTTCGTGCTGGCGGAACGCAAGCCGTTTCCGTCGGTCGCGTGGTGGAGCTTTCTCACCGGCATCTGCATTTTCTCCGGCTCGCTTTATCTGCTGGCAGCGACGGATGTGCATTGGCTCGGTGCAATCACACCTTTCGGCGGCGTGAGTTTTCTGTTCGGCTGGGGCTGGCTGGTGTTCAAACACGCGCGCGGATGAACTTCGTCCGGCTTGTCTCGCGCGCCCGGTTCCGATAAAATCCTGCAACATTTACAATGCGGCGCATGGCGTGTTGTAAATAAAAGCGCGTGAAACTATTCAGCCATCTTTCCCGGATCACGACCCCCGGCCGGAAATTCATTCCCCAGATAGACGGGCTGCGATTTGTGGCCATCCTGTCGGTGATCGCGTATCACGTCTGGCAGATCGGCCTGTTTCATCTGGCCGAGGCCGCGCCCGCCGAGGCGGCTTCCGGCGGACTGGTCAACGATGTTTTCAGCGCCGGCCATTTTGGTGTGGAATTATTTTTCGCCGTCAGCGGGTTCATCTTGGTGCTGCCGTTCGCGCGGCAGATATTGGCCGGCGGCGAACGCGTCCCGCTGCGCGATTATTACTGGCGCCGGCTCACGCGGATCGAGCCGCCGTATGTCATCTCGTTGGTTTTCGCCTTTCTGCTGTGCGCGCTGGTGTTCCGGCGGCTGCCGAACCACGAACAGATGTATGGCGGTGCGGGCTGGTTGCATTATTCGTTGGCGCACATCGGCGCGAGCCTGGCATATGTGAACGCCTTTGTTTTCGGCGCGCATCCGTATCCGAACAACGTCCTATGGTCGCTGGAGGTGGAGGTGCAGTTTTATCTGCTCGCGCCGTGGCTGGTGAAAACTTTCTTCGTGCGGAACGCCTGGCGGCGGCGCGCGCTGATCACTGGAACCGCCACGTTGTTTCCCTATCTGGCGGGCTGGATCGGCGGAGGAAATTATTGGGCCGGCTTTTCGCTGCTGGGCAACCTCCAGTATTTTCTCGCTGGATTTTTGCTGGTGGATTTTTACCTGGCCGGCTGGCTGGCGGCGGCGGGGGAATTTAAGTGGGACGCCGCCTTTTTACTTGCCGGCGAGGCGACGGTTTTTATTCAAGGCCATGCGGTCTGGCTTTTTCTGATGCCGTGGTTGATTCTGGCCGCGTGCGTGGCCGCCTTCCGTGGCAAAATCATTGCGCGCCTGCTCGGCAACCGCTGGCTCACAACCATCGGCGGGATGTGCTACACCATCTATCTGTATCATTGGTTCATGATTTCCTTCTTGTATCGCGGAACCATCGGCTTGCAGACACAAATCCTGTGGCTGGACCTGCTGATTCAGTTCGCGGTCATGACGCCAATCATCATCATCGTCTGCACCGTGCTGTTCGTGCTGTTTGAAAGGCCGTTTATGCGACGCGACTGGCCGCAGAAGCTTTTGGGCAAAATCCACCGACCGAAAGACTCCCGCTTGTGAAATTGCGCCGGGTTCGCTAGTTTATCCGGGTGATTTACGACGCATCGCTCGACGAGCTTCTGCAAAAAGTCTGGGAAGGCGGACGCATCAACGCCGCCGAAGCATTGCGGCTTTGGCATCTGCCGCTCGAAGAACTCGGCGCGCTCGCCGACCGGCGGCGGCAACTGGCGAAGGCGAAGGATTTCAAAGGTCGCGGCAACGACATCGTCACTTACATTGTTGACCGCAATGTCAATTACACCAACGTCTGCAACGTCTATTGCAAATTCTGCGCGTTTTATCGCGTGGAAAAGGACGACGATTCCTATGTCATCAGCTTCGACGAGATGGACAAAAAAATCGAGGAGACCATCGCGCTCGGAGGCTCGCAAATGCTGATGCAAGGCGGCCACCATCCGAAGCTGACAAAACAGTGGTATCTCGATTTGCTGTCGCACGTCAAAAATAAATTTCCCGGTTTCAACATCCACGGCTTCAGCCCGAGCGAGTTCATCCATTTCCGCGAGGTGTTCAACGAGCCGCTGGAAAAAATCATCGGCGATTTCAAAGCCGCAGGACTCGGTTCAATTCCAGGCGGCGGCGGGGAAATTCTCGTGGACCGCGTGCGCCAGCGCATTTCACCGCTCAAGGCCATGAGCAGCGACTGGCTGGAAGTCATGGATGTGGCGCACAGCCTGGGGCTTTATTCGAGCGCGACGATGATGTTCGGCCATGTCGAGACGGTTGAAGACCGTATCGAGCATCTCGAACGGCTGCGCGTGCAGCAGGACAAATCACTGAAGCGGAAGGCGGAAAATGGAAATGACGAAATGGGAAATTTCACCGCGTTCATTTGCTGGACGTTTCAGGCCGAGCACACGAAATTGAAAGCGCCGACGGTCGGTGCGCACGAGTATTTGCGGACGCAGGCGCTGGGCCGGATTTATCTGGATAATTTCACGAATGTCCAAAGCTCATGGGTGACGCAAGGTCTGGAGATCGGCCAGGTCGCGCTGAAATTCGGCGCGAACGATTTGGGCAGCATCATGATCGAGGAAAATGTCGTGTCGCAGGCCGGAACGACGTTCCGCATGACGGTCGCCGACATGAAACGTTTGATTTCCGAACTGGGCTACGAGCCGCATCAGCGCAACAACTGGTATCAGTTGCTGAATTAAATTTTTCCGGCGCGTTACATCTGCTCGACAGTTTCAATGCCGAGCGTTTCCAATCCCTGCTTCAAAACTCGCGCCGTCAAGTCGCACAACGCCAGCCGCGAATCGCGCGTGATGGCATCGTCGGCTTTCAGCACGGGGCAATTTTCGTAAAAGCCCGTGAACTTGCCAGCCAGTTCGAAAAGATAATTGCACAAAAAGTTCGGGCGATATTCCTCCGCGACGGCTTCCAGTGTCAGCCCAAAATTCAAAAGATGTTTCGCCAGCGCGATTTCTTCCGGCGCGTCCAGTTTCAATTCTGGATTCTGGATTCTGGATTCTGGATTCTCCAGTTTCCGAAAAATGCTTTTGATCCGCGCATACGCATACTGCAAATACGGCGCGGTGTTGCCGTTGAGCGCGAGCATTTTGTCCCAACTGAAAATGTAATCGCTCTGCCGGTTCGGCAGCAGGTCGGCGTATTTCACCGCGCCGAGGCCGATGACGCGCGCGATTTCTTTTCGCTGCGCCTCGGACAAACCAGAACTTTTTTCCGAAACAATCTTGAACGCACGCGCCTCGGCTTCGTCGAGCAAATCGCCGAGCTTAACGGTGTCGCCGCTGCGTGTTTGGAACGGCTTGCCGTCGTCGCCAAGAATTTTTCCGAAACCGACGTGAATTAGATTCGTGCTTTTCGTCGCGTCCGGTTTCCAGCGCGCGACGATGAGAAACAATTTTTTGAAATGCGCGGATTGCCGGTCGTCCACGACATAAACAATTTCGTCCGGCGACCATTTTTTCAGACGATAATCAATCGTGGCCAAATCAGTCGTGGTGTAATTGAAACCGCCGTCGCTCTTGCGCGCGAGCGCGGGATCGGCAATCCATTCGCCGTCGCGGTTGACGAGAAACGGATCTTCCTTCGGCGGCAGCGAGCCGTCGCTGAACACGCCAACCGCGCCTTCGCTTTCGCGCGCGATTTTTTTTGCAAGCAAATCGTTCACGACTTCGCCGAGCCACGGATTGTAAAAACTTTCACCGAGCGTAATGTCGAATTTTACGCCAAGTCGCGAATAAATTTTGTCGAACTGTTGCCGAGACAACCGAATCAACTCTTGCCAAATCCGAACATTCTCCTCATCGCCAGATTGTAACTTTACAAGCTCTGCCCGCACTTGAGTAATTACCGAACCAACTGTCGTTTCATTTTCAGCCATGTAATTCACATCACGGTAAACCTGAACCATCAACTCGATTGGGTTTTTCTCGGATTTAAGAGCCTCAAGGTTGCTAATTCCAAATTTGAAACCGTAGAGTAGCATTCCGAACTGCGTGCCCCAATCACCGATGTGATTGTCGCTGATGACGCGGTGGCCGAGCAGCCGTAATGTGCGTTGCAGCGCGTCGCCGATGCCGGTGGAACGTATGTGGCCGACGTGCATCGGCTTGGCGACGTTCGGCGAGCTGAAATCAATGACGGCGGTTTTCGGCGTGGAAACTTTTTCAAAAAATAAATGTTCGCCGCGCACGGCGGTTTGAAGCGATTCAACCAGCGCGGAATTTTTCAGCCGGAAATTCAGGAAGCCCGCGCCGGCGATTTCAACCTTCTCGCAAACGCCGGAGACATCCAGTTTTTTCAAAATGTCCGTCGCAAGCTGGCGCGGATTCATTTTACGCGTCTTGGCGAGCGACATGAGCGCGTTGCTTTGGTAGTCGCCAAATTTTGGATCGGGGCACGGACGAACCAGAACAATTGAAACGTCGGCCTCCGGCAAAATGTCGCGGACGGCTGCCTGCAATTTCAATTCAATTTGCTTGTGCGGTAACACTTGGGAATTTTAGCCACAGATGGACACAGATGAACACAGATAAAAATTAACGAAGCAAAAATGCCGCGGCTTGCCGGGACGCCCGCCCCACCGTCACTTTTTCCCGTGTTCCTTGATGACGGCGAGCATGGCATCGGAGTCGGAGGATTTTTCGAGGGCTTCGCGGAAATCGGCCTTGTGCAGGAGTTTCGCGATGTTGGCGAGCGTGTGGAGATGCTTTTGAAATTGTCCCTGCGGCACGAGGAACAGCATGACGAGCTTGACCGGCTGGTTGTCGAGCGCGTCGAAGTTGACGCCTTTGTAGGAACGGCCCAGCGCGCCGACGACTTCAAAGATCAAATCTGTCGAGGCGTGCGGGATGCCGATGCCGAAGCCGATGCCGGTGGACATGGACGTTTCGCGCTTCTTGACGGCGGCGGTCACGGCGTCGCGGTCGCCCGGCTGGATTTTGCCGGTGGCCACGAGATTGCCAATGAGTTCGTCAATCGCCTCCCAGCGGTTCGTCGCGCGCAAATCGGGAATGATTTGCGCCTTGGTCAAAATGTCAGCCAGGTCCATATCGTGCTGCAAGAGGTTTGAACCAAACCGCGCCGCATATCAAGACTGAATTATTGACAATTTCAGCGCGCAAGTTCAAAGCATTTTTTGGAGCCACAGGAAAACCCCGCCGGTGTCCTGGAAAAACAGCCCGAACGCCTTGAACAATTCAACCTGCCGGATGAGGAGGGGAATTCCAAACAGCAGGACCGACGCATTGCCGAGAAAAATCACCACGGCGGAAAATAAATATCCCTGCGACGTGATATCCGTCTGGCGCGTTTGCAGCGTGTGAAATGTCAGCGTGACATGAAACCCATAAGCCGCGCCGACCAGCAGATGAAAACAGACGAAAAATCTCTGCCAGTCCCAAAGCCGGTGGCCGATGGCGAAAATCGCCACGACCAGCGCCGCGTAAAACGGGAAAAAATACGGCGCGAGCGCGATGATAAAGTTGGTCTTGGAAATGACCACATGGCCGCCGGACGACGTGACCTTCAATTTTTTTACCCGCCCGCCGAACAGCCACGTCCACAGTGCGTGCGTCAGTTCATGGCCGAAGACGTAAACCCACATCGGCTTGGGCAGAAAAAAAAATATCACGCACCAGCACGCGACGCCGCCAAGAAATGGAATCCAAGTCGTGTCTGCGTCGCCCGTGGCGCGCAAAACCTGCCAGAGCGCCATGCCCGCGCCGGCGCAAACCGGCAGCAACAGGACGGCGATGATGAATTTGATCCACTTCGGCACGCGCGAAGATTAGCCACAGAGGCACAGAGGCACAGAGAAAAATTTATAATTGTAGGAGACGATGTAGGGAGTCTCTAAATAAATTAAATTGAGCCTCGTCACCTCGGCTCCTACAATTTTTGAAATGACAAAAGACGAAGCGTTGCAGATTTTCCGCGACTCGGGCGCATTGCTCGAAGGCCACTTTATTCTCCGCAGCGGTTTGCACAGCCGGCAGTTTTTCCAATGCGCGCTTGCGCTTCAACAAATGCCCGTCGTTGAGAAACTCGGCGCGGCGCTCGCGGCGAAATTAAAACCGCTTGGCGCGGTCACGGTGGTTTCGCCGGCGATGGGCGGGCTGGTCATCGGCCAGGAAGTCGCGCGGCAACTGGGCGTGCGGTTCATCTTTGTGGAAAAAGAGGACGGCAAACTCGTTTTGCGGCGCGGCTTCAAAATTGCGGACGGGGAAAAAATTCTCGTTGTTGAGGATGTGGTGACCAAGGGCGGGCGCGTGCAGGAAACTTTGGACATCGTCCGCGCGAACGGCGGGCAGGTCGTGAGCGTGGTGATGATGGTGGATCGTTCCAATGGCGCGGTGAATTTTGGCGTGCCATTTGAAAGTTTGATTTCGTTGCTGGTGGAAACTTTCGAGGCGGACAAATTGCCGTCGGACTTGGCGAAAATTCCGGCGGTCAAGCCGGGGAGCAAATAATCATTGATGCTCTTTTTCAATCCAAACCCGAGTTGTGTCTGGAAAGCCGCAATACGGGCCAGTTAAAAATAGCAGTCCGTAAAAAAATGTTCGCTCAACAATTACGCGACGCCCAACGACATAATTTGAAATGTTGCCCATTCTGGTGAAAGTCTTTTTGCGTTTCCCTTGGTCATCAAGATTAAGACTGAACATTGTTTCTTGATCCCAGCGATTGAAAAAGATGTCGTGAATTTTTCCTTTGAAGAATTGAACTTTGCATTCGCCATGCAAATAAGATTGCCACTGGTCTTCGTGCCGCGATAAAAAAAGTGATCGAGTGCGACTAGGATCAGTTCTCATGTCGAAAGCCAAAATCATTTTTTCTGTTTCCGGCGGAACGACTGCATGGCTGACGACGCCTAGTTTTATTAAGCCGCGACGGATTTGCATCCGAATTGATTTCACGATGAAAATTTGACCCACCAAAAATTTCTGTCGAGAAAAAATCAACTCGATTGCGCCACCGAATTTGCGCCAACTCATTTTCAACTGTGCCACGGCGTCACGAATGGCACAGTTTTTCGTTCGCTTGATTTAGTCGGAATCAGAGAATTTTCCTTTATTTTCAATGGTTTCACAATTTTTAGCTGCGCGGCATCATTATTGCATTAGAACCATAAGCAGTTTAATCCAAAACAATTTTACACACACAATTTTATGGCAAAAGTATTAGGCATTGATTTAGGCACGACGAATTCCTGCATGGCGGTAATGGACAGCGGCGAACCGCTGGTGCTCGAAAATTCCGAGGGCAAGCGCACGACGCCGTCGGTCGTGGCGTTCACAAAATCCGGCGAGCGCGTGGTAGGCGACGCTGCGAAGCGCCAGGCCGTGACAAACTCGAGCAACACGGTTTATTCCATCAAGCGTTTCATGGGACGCAAATTTGACGAGGTGCAGGAAGAAATCAAACGCGTGCCTTACAAGGTCGTCAAAGGCAAGAACGGCGACGCAGCCGTGGAAGTCGAAGTGGACGGCAAGCCAAAACAATTCTCACCGCCGGAAATTTCCGCCATGATTCTTTCCAAGCTGAAAGCCGACGCCGAAACGCGTCTCGGCGAAAAGATCACGCAGACCGTCATCACGGTTCCCGCTTATTTCAACGACTCACAACGTCAGGCCACGAAAGACGCTGGAAAAATCGCCGGCCTCGAAGTTCTCCGCATCATCAACGAGCCGACGGCAGCGTCGCTCGCCTACGGTCTCGACAAGAAAAAAGACGAGAAGATCGCCGTCTACGATTTGGGCGGCGGCACGTTTGATATTTCCGTTTTGGAAATCGGCGACGGCGTGTTTGAAGTGAAGGCCACGAACGGCGACACGCATTTGGGCGGTGACGACTGGGACAATACTTTGATGGATTGGATTCTCGATGAATTCAAACGCGAGTATAACATGGATCTCCGCAAGCAGCCCGACGCGCTCCAGCGCATCAAGGAAGAAGCGGAAAAAGCCAAGATCGCGCTTTCCAGTTCGCAGACTTACGACATCAACCTGCCGTTCATCACGGCGGATGCGACCGGGCCGAAGCACATCCAAAAAACTTTGACACGCGCGAAGATGGAGCAGCTCACCGACAAACTTTTTGAACGCACCATCGGGCCGGTCAAAGCGTGTTTGAAAGACGCGGGCATCGAAGCCTCCAAAATTGACGAACTCGTGCTCGTCGGCGGCATGACCCGCATGCCGCGGGTCGTGGAAGTCGCCCGTTCGCTCGTCAACAAAGCGCCGCATCAAGGTGTGAATCCTGATGAAGTCGTCGCCATCGGCGCTGGAATTCAAGGCGGCGTTTTGAAAGGTGAAGTCAAAGATGTTTTGCTCCTCGACGTGACGCCGTTGTCACTCGGCATTGAAACGCTCGGCGGCGTGTTTACGAAATTGATCGAACGCAACACCACGATTCCCGCGCGCAAATCGGAAATTTTTTCCACCGCGAGCGACAATCAGCCCGGAGTTGAAATTCATGTTCTCCAAGGCGAACGGCAATTTTCCAAGGACAACAAAACGATTGGACGGTTCAATCTCGCGGACATTCCGCCCGCGCCGCGCGGCGTGCCGCAGATCGAAGTGACCTTCGACATTGACGCCAACGGCATCCTGCACGTCGGCGCGAAAGACCTCGGCACGGGCAAGGAACAGAAGATTTCCATCACGGCCAGCAGCGGTCTCTCGAAGGACGAAGTCGAGAAGATGCGCAAGGACGCCGAGGCTCATGCCGACGAGGACAAGAGCCGCCTGGAAGAAATCCAGACGCGCAACGAGGCAGACAACTCCGTTTATCGCACCGAGAAATTGCTCAAGGACAACGCGGACAAAATTTCTGCGGACGACAAGGGCAAGCTCGAAACCGCCGCGAACGCGGTGAAGGACGCGCTCAAGGGTTCGGACGCCGCCGCCATCAAATCCGCCAGCGAAAAGCTGAACGAAGTCTGGCAGGCCGTCTCGACCGAACTTTACAAAGCCGCCGCCGCGAAAGCGCAGGCGGAGAAAGGCAAGCAGCCGGGCGCAGAAGGCGCGCAGCCGGAAAGCGGCGAGCCGAAGGCCGAGGAAAAGAAGGACGAAGGCGTGATTGACGCGGAAGTCGTGGACGAGAAGAAGTAAGCGGCGACTCTGACTACTAATTCTAATCTAATTATGAAAAAGACCAAAGCAGCGGAAGAATCAAGTGCTCAAAAGCCAAAAGTTTCTTTTCCGCGTGAGACTTTGGCCAAAGCGCTAACGCTTGCACAGGCAATTAGAGAAAAGAACGGTGGAAATGCTTGGTCATCCGATCAAGCTGCGGATGCCGTTGGAATGACTCGGAAGACAAATAACTTTTTTTATCTTTGTGCTGCGGCTCGGGATTATGGTTTGACTAAAGGTGGACGTGATACAGATACCGTCGAATTACAACCTCTTGGTCGTGAAATTGTTTATGCCGATAATCCAGAGGTTGAGACAACAAAAAAACGAGAGGCGTTTCTCCGAGTAGAATTATTCAAAAACGTCTTGGATTATTATAAGGGAGCAAATCTCCCAGAGATGAAATATTTGGGAAACACTCTCGAAAACAAATTTGGCTTATCGAGAGATAAGCATGAGGAATTTTCTAGGATTTTTCGAGAGAATTGTGAATACCTTGGCATAACAAGTGGTTTTTCAAATTCCAAACCGGCAGCGGGAGGTGTTTCTTCATCAACAGAACAGGCCAACATCGTCACGCCAACCACCGTAACATTAGCTGAACCCAACGGTTCAAATGGCGGCACGGCTTTTGTAATCATTCCTTTCGTGGAGCGTGAAGGAACGCACGCCAAAGGTTTCTTTTCAGAAGTGCTGCGAAATCTTATCACTCCAGCCGCTCGCGATGCTGGCTTCACGGTGAAGACTGCCAATCGCCAAGGGAGCGATGTAATTCAGTCCACGATTATCAACGACCTAATCAATGCCGACCTTGTAATCGCTGATCTCACAGAACACAACCCTAACGTGCTTTTTGAATTGGGGATTCGCATCGCTCAAAAAAAGCCAGTGACGCTTATTAAAGCTTCTGGAACTGGCCGAATTTTTGATGTGGATAATATGATTCGTGTGTTTGAATACCAAGTATCACTTTGGAAATCTACTATCGAGACTGATCTCTCTGGACTCACAGATCACATTCGCGGAACGTGGGAAAAACGCGAAGCAACGACTTCCTACATGGATATTCTTTTGAAACAATCAGAAGTTGCAGAAAAAACCGAAACAAATGTAGCGGCAAAATAAATTTTTCCACCGCTCATGCGGCAGGATTTTGAAACCATAATGAAATTGGCGCAGACAAATTTTAGCAAGCTCCGTAGGAGCGACCTATTTGTAGAAAATCGGTCCGCCCAGGATTCCAAGCTCCGTCGGAGCGGCATATTCTTTCGGCGCAAAGATGTCGCTCCTACGGAGCTAAATAATTTTTTAATCGCGCTGGCTACAAAGATTCCGCTCCTACGGAGCTGCGGAACGGCGCTGGCGCGAATTTGAAAAATGAAAAAGCGGACGACCAAACAAAGCAGCAAGGCGCGTGTTCCCAGCGCGCCGCTTCCGCGCGTTTATCTGGACAGCACAATTCCGAGCGTTTATTGCGATGACCGCGAAGGCAATCGTCACGAGACGGAAATCACGCGCCGTTGGTGGCGCGAAGAATCACAGAATTATGAAATCTGGATTTCGCCGGCGACGCAAGCGGAGGTTGACGACGGCAATCATCCGCATAAAAAAGAAATTCAGGCGTTTTGCGACGGACTGGATTTGATGTCGCCCCATCCGGCGGTGGATTCACTGGCGCAACTTTACATCGAGCATCTTGTGATGCCGAAAAAGGATTTGGGCGACGCCTGGCATCTGGCTTATGCGACTTTCCAAAATTTTGATTTTCTGTTAACTTGGAATTGCAATCACTTGGCGAATGCCAACAAACAGCAGCACATAAAAACAATCAACTGGCGCATGGGTTTTGCGACGCCGCAAATTGTCACGCCGCAGGAATTGTTCACAGAGAAAGAAGATTTATGAGCACAATGATTTTGAAAGAATGTGTGGATTCGAAATACGCCGCACAGGCGAAGCATTTTGCGCAAACGGGCGGCGACCCGGTGTCGTATTCAAAATTGCTTTCCAAGAAATACAAGGCGGCGCTCAAACGTCGCGGCATACGCAACGGACACGCACAGGTTGCGGCAAAATAGATTTTTCATTCAAAACTTTTCCCACCGCTCGGGCGGCGGGAGTTAATTAAGCAGTCAAACAAACAACAACAACCAAAGAAAAAAGTATGGCACTAAACGTCAAACCGCTCGGCGACCGCATCCTCGTGGAAGCGATCGAAGAGAAGGAAACCAAAAAGGGCGGCATCATCATCCCCGATTCCGCCAAGGAAAAACCGACCGAGAGCATCGTCATCGCGCTCGGCACGGGCAAAACGGACGACAACGGCAAGAAAGTCCCGTTTGAAGTCAAAAAGGGCGACCGCATCCTGTGCAGCAAATACGGCGGCACGGAAATCAAGATTGACGGCAAGGAATACAAGATTTTGTCGAGCGACGACATCCTCGCTGTTCTGGAATAATTCAAACTCAAAACTAAAAATTCAAAACTGATTAAATATTATGGCAGCTAAACAATTGATATTCGACGAGCAGGCGCGGCAGGCGTTGCTCAAGGGCGTGCAGAAGCTTTCGCGCGCCGTCGTGGCAACGCTCGGCCCGAAAGGCCGCAACGTGGTCATTGACAAAAAATTCGGCTCCCCGACGGTCACCAAGGACGGCGTAACGGTCGCGAAGGAGATCGAACTGGAATGCCCCTACGAAAACATGGGCGCGCAGATGGTCCGCGAAGTCGCCAGCAAGACGAGCGACGCGGCCGGCGACGGCACCACGACGGCGACGGTTCTGGCCGAGGCGATTTATCGCGAAGGTCTGAAATACGTCACCAGCGGCGCCAGCCCGATCAACATCCAGCGCGGCATCAACAAGGCGGTCGCCGCCGCAGTTGAGCATCTCTCGAAGATCTCCAAAAAGGTCAAGGACAAGGAAGAAATCAAGCAGGTCGCGACGGTTTCCGCCAACTGGGACACCACCATCGGCGAGATCATCGCCGACGCGATGGACAAGGTCGGCAAGGACGGCACGATCACGGTTGAAGAGGCGAAGTCCATTGAGACGACGCTCGACGTGGTCGAGGGCATGCAGTTCGACAAGGGTTATTCCTCGCCGTATTTCGTGACCAGCGCCGAAACGATGGAAGCGAAGCTCGAAGACGCTTACATTTTGAATTACGAAAAGAAGATCAGCAGCCTGAAAGATTTGCTGCCGCTCCTCGAAAAAGTCGCCAAGACCAGCAAACCGCTGTTGATCATCGCGGAAGAAGTCGAGGGTGAGGCGCTCGCGACGCTCGTGGTGAACAAATTGCGCGGCACGATCAATGTGTGCGCCGTCAAAGCCCCTGGCTTCGGCGACCGCCGCAAATCCATGATGGAAGACATCGCGGTGCTGACCGGCGGCAAGTGCATCACCGAAGACCTCGGCATCAAGCTTGAAAGCATCGGTCTCGAAGATTTGGGCCGCGCCAAGAGCATCGTCGTGGACAAGGAAAACACGACGATCGTCGAAGGCTACGGAAAATCGTCCGAGATCCAGGGCCGTGTGAATCAAATCCGCCGCCAGATCGAAGAGACGACGAGCGATTACGACCGTGAAAAATTGCAGGAACGTTTGGCAAAGCTGGCGGGCGGCGTGGCCGTCATCAACGTGGGCGCGGCGACCGAATCCGAAATGAAGGAAAAGAAGGCGCGCGTGGAAGACGCATTGCACGCGACCCGCGCGGCCGTGGAAGAAGGCATTGTTGCCGGCGGCGGCGTGGCGTTGATCCGCTGCATCGCGGCGATTGAAACCGTCAAGGGTTCAGACGACGACGAGAAGATCGGCGTGGACATCATCAAGCGCGCTGTTGAAGGGCCGCTGCGTGCGCTCGCTGCGAACGCCGGTGTCGAAGGCTCGCTCATCGTGCAGGAAGTCAAGAAACGCAAGGGCAACGAAGGTTACAACGTCGCCACCGGCGAATACGAAGACCTCGTGAAAGCCGGCGTGGTTGACCCGAAGAAAGTCACGCGCAGCGCGCTGCAAAACGCGGCATCCATCGCGGGACTGTTGCTCACGACCGAATGCCTCATCACTGACGCTCCGGAAAAGGACAAGCCGGCCCCAATGGGCGGCGGTCACGGCGGCGGCATGGGTGACATGGGCGGCATGGGCGGATATTGATCCGTTAAAAATTAGAGGAACCGAATCAAGCGCGGTCGGAAGAAATTCCGGCCGCGTTTTTTTTGACATCAATTCAGCGCGCCGTTTTCCAAATTGACAGCAGCCCGCCAAAGCCGCACAGCAGCAGCACGCTCACGGCAATGGCACTGCCATGCGCCAGCCCCGGCAGGAATTGCAGGGTTGCCGCGCCGGACGCCGGCCCGATGCAGTTGCCCAAACCGATGGCCGCCTCGTGAATACCACCGTGCTCGCCCTTGGTGTCCCCGGCGTCCATCGAGTAAAACAGCGATGAGTAATAAATCAGCCCGATGGCGCCGCCGAAGAAAACTTGCGCGATGATCAACACCGCCAGACTCGGCACGGTCAGGATGGAAATGAATGAAATGATGAGCAGCACAAACGCCGAGACGAGCCAGCCGAACCGGTAATGCCAGCCGGTCCAAAACCACAACGTGAGGAAGATCCCGAACCGCACAAATCCCCACAGCGAGCAGGCAAAACCGGCGAACATCGGCGAGAGATGAAAATGCGCGGCGACGTTCGGCAGTTCGGGGATGAAGGTGTTGATGGCGATGTAGGCGACCGGATTGGACAGCCAGGCCATCCGCAGAAACGCGCGGGTTTTCGCCGGGGACGGCCGATGCGGATCCGGCGGCAGGAGCGGTGCTGGTTTTTCGTCATGTCGCGCAACACCGCTGACGCTTTGTTGCAGCCAGAACGTTGCCGCCAGTTGCCCGACGCACAAGGCCAGCGGCACATAGAAAATGGTTTTGTGCCCGACCGATTCATACAGCGTGCCGCCGCAGAACAAGGCCAGCGCATTGGTCGAAGCCCAGACCAGATTGTAAGTGCCCACGGCGCGCGGCAGCGTCACGGCATCGCCGCCCTCGCTGACGAGCGCCTCGATGGTCGGCCACAGGAAACACATGCCGGCGTTGAACAGTCCGCTGGCGGCAATCACACCGGCGGCGTGATGCGACAGCGCCCCGCCGGCCATCGCCAGAATCATCAGCGCGAATCCGATTTTGAGCGCGTTAAAATAACCGTGACGTTGGGCGAACCGCCCGGCCTGCCAGGCGGCGACGGCATAGATCAGCCCGTTGAGCGCGGCGAAGGCCAGGTTTTCCTTGTTACCAAAGCCAAACTGATCCCGCATATAAAAATACAGGTAGTAGGAATTCAGCGACGTTGCGAAGGAACTCAACCCTTCCAACGTGAAACAAGCGATTTTCAGCCGGCGGGCCTTGTTCATAATGATGGGTCTGAAATTTCCCCGATGGCCTTGCGGCAATACCATTTCACCGCGCCGGACATCGGCGGCGAGAGCTTGTCCAATTCACCGGCGGAACACCAGCGGATGTCGTGATGCTCCCCGGTCGCGAGTTTTATTCCGGCGGAATTTTTTGGCCGCGCCCAGTAAATCATGCCGATGTGCTCGTGCGTTTCGTTGATGCGGTGGATGTCCAGAAATCGCGGCGCGATGAGCGCGCGGGTGCCGGGCGAAGTCGTGGGGGGACGCCCGCCGAGCAATTCCACGTCGAGGCCGCTTTCTTCCTTGGCCTCGCGCAACGCGGCCTGCTCCGGATTTTCGTCCAGTTCGATGTGCCCGCCGAGCGGCAGCCATTTGTCCAGCTTCCGATGATGGATGAGCAGGATTTTTTCGTTGTGAACGACAAAAATCGCGACGGTAAAATCTATTTTTTCGTGGATGTGGGCCATCAGGGCCTACGATTTATGATTTGCGATGGGTGCGCCATAACAAATTGCGGGCACTTGGACGTTTCCGGCGGACTTGTAAATCGCGTGGAACTTTCCTGATTGCCGCACATTGTCGGCGCATTGAATTCGCAAAGCACTTTTTTGGCTTGAGAAATCGCCGTAAGCGTGAACGCGAGATTTTTATTTTGGCGGCGAGTCATGGCGGCAATTTTTCGCGGTGAGGCAAATGGTCGCGGTTCCAGCGGCTCAAGGCTTCGTCGCTGGTGTTTTCAAAAAGAAATTGCAGCGTCGGCGATTCGACGTGGCCGTCGCAAAACAGCACGTTCAGGCAGCCTTGGTGACGGGATTCAGCGTGCAATTGATACCTTTGGTCTGCGGCGGCGAAATCGTTCCAAGGATGAAAATCGAGGTCGTGGCCGAATGTGTTGTCACCAATCGGCACCGCGAAAATGTCACCGATCGCCATCATGTCGCTTGGATCAACCACTTCTGACTCGGCAATGGGAGCAAGTGGGACATCTCCATTCGGGCCATCCCAATAATGCCCCGCCAGTCCAAAAAAGTTGACCATTCCAAGATTGTTGGTGTATGGCGTGCTTGGCGGGCGATAGCCGAAACCATTATAGCCATAAGAAAGGCCGAGATGCACATCTGACGGGCAATGCCACACACCTGCTCCAAAACTACTACTTGTCGCGTTGGCAATTCCAAGCCCCTTTACTTCCAGCGGATAATACCAAGGTTCTTTCCACGCGTTGGTGCGGTTCTCGTAATTGGCGGTCCGGTTAAAGTCCAGAGGATAGGCATGATCGTTTGCCAGGATGACTGTCAGCCCAATGCCGAGTTGATGCAGGTTGCTGGCACAGCGGATTCGTTGCGCTCTGGCTTTGGCTTGGGAAAGCGCGGGCAGCAAAAGCGCGGCGAGAATTGCGATGATGGCGATGACGACCAGAAGCTCAATCAGCGTGAACGCTGAATTGTTATTCTCGCGGCGGCGGGTCATATCCAAGCAATACCGCATTTCGTCTTTTCTTTCAACGGCCAACATTTAAGCTGCGGGCATGACGCATTTGCAAAAGGCGATTGACGAGGCTGTCGCGACGATTCGCGGCCTGGCGGCTTTGGAAGAGCCGTTGAACCGCGCGGCAAAGATGGTTTTGAATTGCCTGGCTTCCGGCCACAAGCTGCTCGTCTGTGGCAACGGCGGTAGCGCGTCGGACGCCACGCACCTGGCCACGGAATTTCTCTGCCGTTTTGCGGAAGACCGCCGTCCGTATCCAGCCATCTCGCTTACGGCCAATGGCGAGTTCATGACCGCCGTGTGCAATGATTATCAAGCCGACGAAATTTTCGCGCGGCAAGTCCACGGTCTCGCCGAAAAAGGCGACGTGCTGATCGCGTTCACGACGAGCGGCAAATCGAAAAATGTTTTGCGTGCGTTGGAGGAGGCAAAGCGCAAGAAAATCAAAAGCATCTGCTTCCTCGGCCGCGACGGCGGTTTCACGAAAGGCGCGGCGACGATTGATTTGATCGTGCAGGGAAATTCCACGGCGCGAATTCAGGAGGCGCAGAAATTGCTCATGCACGTTCTGTGCGAAATGGTGGATGAAAAGCTATCGAAGGCTTGAAAATTTGTTTATCCTCGGTTGGCAGCGTTGAAAAGGACCAACATCAAGATGAAGCCCCAAAAAATAGTTCCGGCGGCAGCACAGACCGCGCCCCAAATCCGATAAGACCGCGCCGCATTCCAAAGCCGCTTCTCCTTCACCCGAACCCGGCCTGAAATCCATAATGCCGCGAGCGCGAACGGCAGGCCGATGACGGGCAGCAAACTTAACAGCCCGAAAACGAAGCACTTCATCGAGCTTTTTAACATTTGGATTTTGGCGACGGCGTTGGTGTTCATTTTGAATCCGGTTTTGTCACGGCGATGGAATTGGTCTGCGTGGCGTCCAGCCGCTTGATCTGCTGCTGCTCCAGAAGTTTCACCTCACGGTGCAGACGAAACAGCGCGCTGCTCTCCGTCATGACGAGAATCATCATGATCGCCAGCAGCATGATGAAAATAAGGGTCGCCATGCCGCTTTCGTCTCGGCGGATAATTTTTCTGCGCGGAATTTTCATGGCTTCATTTGCGCCGCCTCGAACGTGAACAGCAGCGGCAGGTTCGTTTCCTTGCGGCGTGGCGCCAGTTCCAGTTCCCAGCACCACGCGCGGACTTCACCGCGCGCGGCCGGCTTCATCTGCGACGCTTTTACTTTCGGCAGGAGCAGTTCGGAAAATTCCGACACTGACATTTGCCGGCGGACTTCGCCGGAATCGAAGCGGTAAATTATTTCCTTTCCGCCTTCAGGAATTTTCACCACCTCGCCCGTCATCGTCGTCTCGATGGAAATGGTTCCCGTCGCGGCGCGCACGTCCGCGCGCCAGCGTTCGCCCGCGCGCAATGCGGAGGCAATGTCATCCGTCGCGTAAATCACCGCCTGCGAATGATCCCAGCAAAAATAAAAAACCGTCGTCGCGCCGCCGAGCAGGATGGCAAACACGGCAATATAGACCATGCACTCAATCAGAAGCATTCCCGATGCGCCGCGTATGCGTGAAATGTTTTGTGGCGGTTTCATTTGACGGTGGCTTCGCGGACGACCGCGCCGACGCCCCGCCGCCTGTCAGGCGTCCATTCAAGGCGCAGGTGGTTTCCGGTTTTGGTCAGTTGAAAATGTCCCGGCGGCAGGCTGGCGGCGGCCTGCGAATGAACCGTGTAGCTTTGTGCGCCGTCCGGAAAATTTTTCCAGCCGCCGGCGGCGAGGATTTCCATTTC
>DATCDZ010000140.1:0-9007 GCA_036510395.1 Verrucomicrobiia bacterium | reverse complement strand
GTCATCGGCGGCTGGGTCAGCACGCGGATAGGCCGCAAACGCGGCTTGATCATTGCCGCCGTGCTTTTCCTGATTTCTGCCCTGGGAGCCGCCGCGCCGGAATTTCCCTTTGCCCCCATCGGCCACGGCGGACCGGGATACATGGCGAATTTCGTTTTCTACCGGATCCTTGGAGGCATCGGCGTGGGACTGGCCTCCATGCTGTCGCCAATGTATATCGCGGAAATCGCGCCGCCAAAAGTCCGTGGCAATCTGGTGTCCTGGAACCAATTCGCCATCATCTTTGGCATGTTGGTGATTTACTTCGTCAACTTCGGGATTTCCAAAGCGGGGAGCGGCGATACATGGCTTAATACCATCGGCTGGCGCTATATGTTTTTGTCCGGCGCCATTCCGTCAATTCTCTTTCTGCTGCTCCTGTTTTTTGTGCCCGAGACCCCGCGTTTTCTGATGCTGAAGGGAAATGAAAGTGGAGCGCGCGCGGTGCTGGCCAGGCTGGTGACGCCGGAGGAAGGCGAACAGGAAATCGCCGACATACGCGCCTCGTTGAGCGAGCATCACTCCGGCAAATTATTTTCCTTTGGTGTGCTGCTCATTTTCATCGGCATCATGCTGTCGGTCTTCCAGCAGTTCGTCGGCATCAACGTCGTGCTCTATTACGCGACGGATATTTTCAAAGGCATGGGGTTGACCACCAATGTCTCGCTGTTTCAAACCATCATCGTCGGCGCGGTCAACCTCGTCTTCACCCTGGTGGCCATTTTGACTGTGGATCGGTTTGGCCGCAAGCCGCTCCAAATCATCGGCGCGCTGGTCATGGCGGTGAGCATGATTTCCCTGGGCACGGACTTCTGGCTTGGCGGCAGTGGCATGGCCGCGCTGATCTGCATGCTGGCCTACACCGCCGGTTTTGCGGTTTCCTGGGGACCCGTGACTTGGGTGCTGTTGAGTGAAATTTTCCCGAATCAGATTCGCGGCAAGGCCATGGCCGTGGCGGTGGCGGCGCAATGGATCGCCAATTATCTCGTAAGTTGGACGTTCCCCATTTTGGATAAAAACCCCTATCTGGTGGACCATTTCAAGCACGGGTTCGCCTATTGGATTTATGGCGTAATGGGCATTCTGGCGGCATTGTTCATGTGGAAACTGGTTCCTGAAACCAAGGGCCGCTCGCTTGAGCAGATGCAAAAACTTTGGCTCAAGCCCGGCCAAAAATAACCGGCGCCTGATTACGCCGGGCTGTAGTTTGCGTGGCGGGTCGTGTCCGGACAATGCGCGGCTTCGTTGAACGCATCGGAACTGATTTGATTATTGAGTCATTGCGCCGCCGCATTTGTTGCCGCCGGTTCAAAGCGCACAACCGTTTCATCCGGTCTTGCATAACCGAGTTTTTCACGGGTCAGACGCTCGACGGTTTTTGGATCGTTCTTCAAGGCGTCAATCTGGGACTGGAGCCGGCTGGATTTTTCCGTTTCCGTTTCAAGCTCCCGTTCCAGCTTCAAATTATCGGCGCGCATCCGCCGGTTTTCCTGGATGAGCGGCAGGTAGCACATTCCAATGAGCAGCAATACGGCAACAACGACAAGCGCAACGACAACTTTGGTCAGCGCGCTCCAGATGCCAAGGTTGACGTTCATCACGTCAAGTAAAGCACGCCCGCCACGCCCACAAAAGCGTATTTTATTGTCAACGGGCGATTTTACGGGTATCAATTCACGCGCATGATTAAGGCTTTGTTTTTGATTTTCGAGCCGGTGGCGGCGTGGGAACGGGTGGCCCAGTCCCGGCGCAGCTTTGGATTTCTTTTCACATTTTATCTGCTGCCGATGGTCCTGATATTGGCGGCGCTGGAAGGTTTCAGCCTGATGGAATGGGGACGGCGGCAGCATATCAGCGGCCAGGTCAAAATTTTCAACGCAGGAGAAATGCTGGTCTATGAAATCGTGCAATCGCTGCTGACGCTGGCGGCGGTCTTCATCTGCGCGCAGATCGTCAAGGCGCTGTGCAACACGTCCTACCTCCGTCATAATTTCACCCAGGCATTCACCGTGGCGGCCTGCGGGTTAAGCCCGCTGTTCCTGCTGCGGCTGCTTGATGTGTTCCCGGCGGTCAACCCGTGGCTGACGTGGGGCGTCGGCATCCTGCTCTGCGCCACGACACTTTATCACGGCCTGCCGCGCGTGATTCAGCCCGATCCATCGCAGGCATTTGGTTTGTTTATCATGTGTTCGGTGCTGTTCGCCAGCGTGACGGGTCTGGAACGATTCGTCACCGTGTGGTATCTGGCGGGACGCATACCTTTCGCCGAGACTTTTTTGTCGCATCTCACGCAGCAATGACGTTTTGAATTCAATGTCCGCCCCGGTGGAAATAACTTTACTGAACGCGCTGGTCGAACTGGACAACGCAGTCAAGGCTATGCCGGCGGCGAATCCAAAACCGAACCTGCTGCCGATTTTTTCGCGCATTGACGAACTGGCAAAACAATTGCCGCGCGACGCCGACCCGGCATTGCTGCATTATTTGCACAAGAAAAGCTACGAGAAGGCGCGGCTCTTTTTGCAAGACCGCGACGCGGAAAATCAGGTTGGAAACTGCCGTCACACCTGAAAGCAAATGTTTAATACGAAGCTCAAAAAGTTGCTGATGTTTATCGGCGCGATCATTGTTTTTATTTTGCTGTATAATTTTGTCTATTGGCCAAATTCACTATCGGAACGCCGACATCACAGTTGGCAACTGGCCGAAGATCAGGCAAAAGTATTGCGTGAAAAGTTTAAGCACGAAGCAAGGTTCAAATATGTGCAATTCATAGGAACTTTCAAACGCGAAGATTTAAGCCCACTCATAATGGTTTCAGGCATGGTTCGAACGAAGGAAGATTTTTTTGCAGTAACCAATGATGTGGAATCATTGAGATGTCCGCTGGAAATATTTTACAACCTGACGACTTCAAACCAATACTTCGAGCGGTCCGACCAGGGAGGTAAACCGGTTATGCAGCGCGAAACGCATTAGCCCTGATCTGGTCTGCGAAATGTCCGATGAATTTTGACGAAACCATCGCTGCCATCGCCACGCCGCTCGGTGAAGGCGGACTGGCCGTCGTCAGACTTTCTGGCGCACAGGCAGTGGCGATTGCCGACAAAGTTTTTCTGCCCGCCGGGAAAAATTCCCTGAAACCATCCGCCGCGCCGACTCACACGATTCATTTCGGAAAAATCATTCGCGACGGGAAAACAATTGACGAAGTATTGCTCGCCGTCCTGCGTGCGCCGCGCACGTTCACGCGCGAGGACACGATTGAGATTTCCTGTCACGGCGGCATTTTGCCCGCAAAGCTTGTCCTCGACACGATTCTGGAAAACGGCGCGCGGCTGGCCGAACCTGGCGAATTTTCAAAACGCGCCTTTCTCAACGGCCGGATTGATCTGGCGCAGGCCGAGGCCGTCGCCGATTTGATCCATTCGCGCACGGAACTTGCGCTCGCCGCCGCAAATGAACAACTTGCCGGAAAACTTTCCCATCGCATCAATCAACTTCGCGACGATTTGATGAAAATCCTCGCGCACGTCGAGGCGCACATTGATTTTCCTGACGAAGACATTTCGCCGGACACCAAGTCGCAATTGTTGAACCGTCTGGAAAACGGCATTGCGTTCATGGACGAACTGCTTCGCACGGCCAACGAAGGACAGATTTTGCGTCGTGGCATCCGCGCGGCGATTGTCGGTCGTCCGAACGCGGGCAAATCCAGCCTGCTCAATCAATTGCTCGGTCACGACCGCGCCATCGTTTCGACCATTCCCGGCACGACTCGCGACACGATTGAGGAGACGGCGGACATTCGCGGCCTGCCGGTCATATTCATTGACACCGCCGGCCTGCGTGAAGCGCGCGACGAAATCGAGGCTGAAGGCATCCGCCGCAGCCGCGAAACTTTGGAAAAGGCGGAATTGATTTTGCACGTCCTCGACGCGAGCGAATCGCTAACCGGCGCGGATGAAAATTATCTCGCGGAATTTTACAGCAAAAAACGAATCCTCGTCCTGAACAAATTTGACCTGCAAAGAAAAATGGATTTACCGGAACCTGTCGCCCGTCACTCGCCTCTCGTCACCGTCTCTTGTTTGAGCGGGCAGGGGATTGAATCATTGAAAGACGCGATCAAAAATCTGGTCTGGGCAGGCAAAATCGAGGCCGGGATGTTGCAGGTCATGATCAACTCGCGGCATCAGGAGGCGCTCGGCCGCACGCGCGCGGCGACTTTGCGGACGATTGAGGCGTTGCGCGCGGACATGACGCTCGAACTGGTCGCGCTGGATTTGCGGATTGCCATCAATGCCGTCGGTGAAATTGTCGGCAAAACGGCGACGGAAGATTTGCTCGACTCGATCTTCAGCCAATTTTGCATCGGGAAATAATTGTCATTGGAAAAATGCCGGCGATGGCGTAAAAAGAATCCTGCCATGAATAAACAAGAGATCGCGGAAACATTGAGGCGGGAAGTCGGGGAACTGGAAGCAGCGATTAAAAAACTCCAGTCCCGCTGCGAAGAGATGAAGCGCTTCGTGCTGGACTTGGAAGAGGAGGTCAACGGCCCGTCTCCGCAACCCAAAAAGACCATTCTCGACGGCAAATTCAGAAACGTGATTGATTCGGTGTTCGGCGAAAAACCAAAGCGGCTCCGACGCTGACCGTTGACAAATCGGTCGGAGCAATTAAAGCCTGAAATTTATGCGCCTTTTTGAAGCCATCATTGACGCGAATCACCGCGCGGTCGCGGGCGATAATTCGGCGGGTTTGCACCCGGCGGATTTCGCGGACGAACTTCCGGTCATCGCGCTGACGTGCATTGACCCGCGATTGAACGCGCTTTTCCCGAACGTGCTTGGCTTGCCGGGCGAGCAGTTCATCTGGCTGCGCAACGCGGGCAACATCATCACCAGTCCTTTGAGCAGCACGATGCGCTCGCTCTCGCTGGCGTGCGCGGTGAAGGGCGGCAAAGAAATCGCCATCATCGGCCACACGGATTGCCAGGTTTGCAAGACGACGACATCGCAGTTGCTCGACAAGTTGAAGGCGCTCGGCGTCGAGCGGAGCCGGTTGCCGGACAACATCAACGAATTTTTCGAGATGTTTGCGACGGAACGGCAGAACGTCATCAAGGCGTGCGACTTCGTCCGGCAAAGCCCGCTCATCGGGCCACAAATTTCCATGCATGGCCTGCTGGTGGACATCGAAACCGGAAAACTGGACTGGGTCGTGAACGGTTACGAGGCGCGGCAATTGGCCGCCGCGCCGATGAAAGGCGATTTTCCAAAACTGGCCGATGCCTCGAACGAAGAGCTTGGCAGAGGCGCGATGGCCGGTTTCCATTTTGGCGAAATGAAATTTCCAGAATCAAAAATCGGCGAAGCCTCGGTGAAGATCGGCGCGACTGAAACCCGCCCTGTCGCTCCGCCGCCGATTGCGCCGCAAATTATGGTGCCACCGTCAGCGCCGGCACCTCCGCCGAGAATTCCAGTTCCGCCGCCAATCCGCGCGCGGGTGAACGTGCCGTTTGGGAGACGTTGAAAATTATTCGTGATTGAATCCGCGCGTTGGCCGGTTAGAATCTTCGCTCCAATGGTTCGGGGCGTAGCGTAGTCCGGCTAGCGCGCTTGCTTGGGGTGCAAGAGGTCGGGAGTTCAAATCTCCCCGCCCCGACCATTTTTCAAAGGAAATTTGAAGTATTGACAAAAAACTATCCGCAGTCTATCATGCGGGTAGATGAAAGCAGACACCGCAGAGCCAATCAAACCGATTCAACGGAATGGCGTCACCATCCGTATTCGCCGCACAGAGAAAAACGGTTTTGGCCGTTTCGTGGTGGATTATCGCGTTTTAGGGCAGCGCAAGCTGGTTTGGCGCTCCTCATTGGCCGACGCCCGTGCCGCTGCCAACGATGCGATTGACAAGATCACCGCCGGACAGGGCGAAGTTCTCAACCTCAAATCCGCCGATGCTTACGCCTACACCCGTGCCCGCGCCATTCTGGACGGTGACGAAGGCGAGACGAAGATAGATTTTCAGATAGATGAAGCCGTCCGCGAATTTGCCGACGCCTACCGGCTGTTAGCCGGGCGTTCAACGATTGGCGATGTCTGCCGCGAATGGTTAAAGCGCAACGCCGTCGAGCTTCCGAAAATCTCCGTTGCCGCTGCCGTCGAGGAGTTGAAGAAACTTGAACTTGCGGACGGCCAATCAAACGACAGGATGAAACAATTCAACGCGCACTTGAACCCGCTCGCCGTCGCGTTCAACGGCGAAGTCCACACGATCACGCCAAAGCTGATTGCCGACTATCTAGGCGCAATGGCGCACGGCGAGCGCACGAAGGCCAACCACCGTGACACCATCGGCTATTTCAACCGCTGGCTGATTCTGCGCGGCTATCTGCCCAAAGGCACGGACTGGCTTGAAGGCGTCCGAGAATACTCAAAGCGGAAAATCGGCAAGATTGAAGTTTTATCCGCCGACGAAATGCGCCGCCTAATTGAAGCCGCCGACGAAAGAATTTTGCCGCTGGTTGTCATTGGCGGATTCGCCGGACTCCGGCACGAAGAGATTAAGCGGCTCGACTGGCAGGACATTGACCTCGACGAAGGTTTTATTGAAGTCAAAGCGGCCAACTCTAAAACAGGAACGCGCCGTGCCGTGCCGATGAAAGAAAATTTGAAGGCGTTTTTGAAACCGTTGGCGAAGAAAAGCGGCAAGGTTGTCACCGTCGAGAATACCACGAAGCAACTTTTGAAGGCCGAGGCCGAGACCGGCGACGGATGGAAACGCAACTCGCTCCGGCACTCTTACATTTCGGCGCGGCTCGCCGAGTGTGGCGACGAAGCGCGAGTTGCTTACGAGGCTGGAAACAGTCCGCAAGTTATCCGTTCAAACTACGACGCGCGGATTAGGCCAAAGGCAGCGACAGAATGGTTTTCAATTTCACCAAAGGCGACGCCATGAAAACGAAAATCACAGACCCAGGATTTGCAGCGCATAGGCTGATTGAATCACTCGAAAAACGCCATGATGAAGATGCGCTTGAAGAATTACACGGCATCGCGCACAACGCGCTCGAATCACTTCAAAGACTGGCCGTTGATGGCAACAAAATTGCGGCCAATGTATTTGTTCAAGCGCTGGTTGAATCAATCCACCAGCTTTACGGCAACCTCGACAAGCAAAGGGATATTTTCACCGATATTGCTCGCCCTAACCAGCTTTGGCCGGGATTCATCACGGTTGAAAACGACTGGAAAAAGCTCAATGAAAAAGTCGCAACAATTTTGCGGCTTGGCGAAGATGCGCCGTTCAATTACAAAGGCAAACAGTTTAGTCGAGACGACAATCCAGAAGTCGAGGCTGCTTTGATCTTGGTTAGCGCACTTCGCATCCAACAGCGGACGCGCGCCCGGATGCTGGCCGAGAATCCAAAATGCAAAATGCTGCCGGCGAAACTGCCGCCATTCAATCGGCAGACTGCGCCGGAATGGTGGAAAGGTGGACGCAAAATTTTTGAAAGACAATTCGGAAGTGATTTTGAGAATCGCCCGATGTTTGCCAAAAAATATCTGGCGACGCACGCGGGAAAGAGCAACGATCTTTCGTTCAAAACTTGGAAACGAAAAGTGATTCTTTCAAAAATGCCGCAGGCGTTTTGTTCCATCGCTCGAAAATCCTAGCCGCTAGTGTTTCAGTAAATCAGGCTCCAATGTAGGGAAGGAAGGTAATTTCGTTTTGTGGCTTATTAGTGCCACAAGATGAAAATTGAAACGACAAACAACGACGGGCAGGGCGGACTGGTTGACGCGCCGCGCCTGCTGGAACAAATCTTTCCCGATCCCGCGTGCCGTCCATCGCTTCGATGGTTGCGGGCAAATCAGCGGCAGTTTCCCCATGTCCGGCTTGGCAGGTTGATTTTTTTCAGCGTGCCGATGGTCAAATCTCACCTTGCGACAAAAGCCATGAAGGGAAAGGCGACGCCTTGAAAGCGCCGGCTCCGGCAAATTCTCACCAAAGCAAATTGCCAAACGTCGCCAGTTTCGGCGGGAAGGATTGAACCATGCAACATGATTCAATCGCACTCGACACGGCGCGGCTGGAAAATTTCCGCGCCGCGATGCGCGCAGCCGGACTCGCATTTGACGGCCAGCTTATAGCCGACGGGAAACTTCACCGCTTCAAATCGGCGGGCGATCAAAACCGCAATTCGTGGTTCGTGCTTTTTCCCGCCAGCCGCAACGCGCCCGCCGCCGGTGGATTCGGCTGTTGGAAGCGCGGCGTCAAAGAAACATGGTGCGAGAAACGCCGCGAAAGTCTGACTGATACTGAATGGCGGACAATCCGCGAAGGCTGGAAACTCGCCGATGCTGAGCGCCAGCGGACGGAAGCGGAGCGTCACACAAAGGCGCGAAAAATTGCCGCTTGGATTTTGAGCCGTTCAAGACCTGCCCGGACTTTGAATCGTTACTTGACCCGCAAGGCGGCGAAAGTTTTCGGCGACGTGCGCGAATATCGCGGCGCGCTGGTGTTGCCGTTGCGTGACATAGACGGTGAACTTCACTCGCTGCAATTCATCGGCGCGGACGGCATGAAACGATTTTTGAGCGGCGGGCGAATTGCCGGTTGTTTCTTCACGCTCGCCGATAAACCGGAATCTCCACTGGCAATTTGTGAAGGCTACGCGACGGGCGCGAGCGTCCATGAAGCAACGGGCTTCGCCGTTGTGTGTGCGTTGAATTGCGGAAATCTTTTGGCCGTCTCAAAAGCATTACGCGAAAAATTTCCGTCGCGTGAAATCATCGTCTGCGCGGACAACGATCAAGTCACTGACGGCAATCCCGGCGTCACGAAGGCGACGGAAGCCGCCAAAGCCATTAAAGCCAAACTTGTATTGCCGAAATTTGCCGACGCGAGCAAAAAGTCGGCGGATTTTAACGACATGGCCGCGCTTGCCGGACTCGCG
>DATCDZ010000139.1:0-5951 GCA_036510395.1 Verrucomicrobiia bacterium | reverse complement strand
TTTTCCCTTGCCTCTTAAGACAGTTGCTGACCCCTTTCCGCCGCTGACAAAATACCAAGAGATTATCCTCTTGAACATTGTCAAACTTAACTCGGGCACCGTTGTCAAAAATAACAAGAATCAGCGAGTCGTTCATAGTCCATTCTGATTGGCATATTGTGAGATGTCCGGATCCCGGCTCACAACCGACGAGAGCGACGCAACCTGGTTGGCCATTGTATGTCACCCGATCTCCCAAGGAGATAATTTGTCCTGATTGGTATTTCATAAAGGGGTCAATCCTGAGTATTGACACAAATTTAAATTCGTCAAGCCGCCGCCAAACAGCAAACTTCCGCGCACAAAATTATTTTGCTTTTGGAGATTCGGCGGGCAGCGTGAAGAAAACAAATCGCCTAAACGACTGTATTTCATTCTTCCCATAAATTAACTCCTTCAATCGCCGCTCAAACCAGTTGCATCGGCTCGAATTGCCGCCCGAGAATCGGCGCACTTTTTGTCTTGAGCCAGTTTTCCAAAATGCCGGCATAAACGTTTCGGAAATCCACGTTGTATTTGATGTCGCCCTCGAACAAATCCTGCGGCGCAACGCTCGGATATTTTCCGAGCAACCCGGCCTTCATCCTGCCGCCGACTATGAACATCGGCGCGGCCGCACCATGGTCCGTGCCGCCGTTGGCGTTGTCGGAAACACGCCGGCCAAATTCGCTGAACGTCATCACGAGGACGCGCTGCATGTTGCCCTGCGCCTTCAGGTCGTCCACGAACGCCTTCATGGAATCGCCGAGGTCGCCGAGCAAACGCTGCTGCGTGTTGACCTGGTTTGTGTGCGTGTCGTAGCCGCCCTGCGAAACGTAATAAATGCGCGTGGGCAGTCCGCCGCCGATAAGCTTGGCGACGAGCTTGAGCGAATTGCCAAGCGGCGAGCCGGGATAAGTCGCTTGATTCTGGGTCTTCGCCGCGATGTTGCGGATTTCTTCTGAACTCTGCTGCGCGTCGAGCGCGGTGCGCGTGATAAAATCCACCGCGCGTCCGCCGGTCATCGGCATTCCCGCCGCGAGCGACCCGATGCTGCCGCCGGAATTGTCATCGGGCGTCATGCCTGGCCCGCCGTCGGGCGCGGGACTGGAATTTTCAAGCGCGTCCAGTTCGTTCATCTTTTTGTAGGATTCCTCGGTCATGTCGGTCTGTCCCGGCTTGGGATGCGCGTTGGACTCGAAACGATAATTCTGCGGATTGGTGAAGCAAACGCCCTGCGGCGTCTTCGCAAAAAACGTCTCCGGCAACTGGTTGCCTATGGTCACGCCAACCGTCGGGTCGGCACCGGCGCAGGCGTTGTCGAAGTAACGTCCGAGCCAGCCGTATTTTTCAACGCGGTCGGAATCGCTCGCGGTCTGCCAGATTTCCGTCGAGCGGAAATGCGAGCGGTTCGGGTTCGGATAGCCGACGCCCTGGACGACGGCGAGGTTTCCCGAATCGTAAAGATTTTTGAACCCGCCCATCGCTCCGTGAAAGCCAATATCGTCGTTGATCTTTATGATTTTGTCGGCGGTTAGCCCGATGCGCGGGCGCGCCTTGTGATAAAAATCGTTAGAATAAGGCACGACGGTGTTGATGCCGTCGTTGCCGCCGGCCATTTGGAGGACGACGAGAATGGTCGCGTCCTTGCCGGTGATGATTTGTTTGCTGGTATCCGCCGCCTCGGTTTGAAGCACTGTCAACGTGTTGGCGAGAAACGCCGGAACTGTCCATGACAGCGCGCTGCCGAGGACGGTCGTGCGCAAAAATTCGCGGCGTGTTTGGAGCGTAATTTCATTTTTCATAGGCACCTCATGTCACCTGATATTCTGGCGTGGACATGATGAGCCGGGTGGCCGTCAAAATGTCCGCGTCATTCAATTGTTCCTTTGCGTCGAGAAATTCTTCCAAAGCCTTTTCCTGCTCGCCATCGAGCGTCGTTTGCAACAGCCGGTGCTGGAGCGAGGCGACGAGCGAGTTCTTGTTTTCCCGTTCTTCCGGCGTCAGGATTTTTTCCACGTTCACGCCGCCCATGCGGACGCGCTGCAAAATCTTCATCGCCCTCTGGCCGCCCGCGCCGCCCGGCTTTTTTGCAAAATCACCCGCGTTCAACGGCGGCAACGTGCCTTGCACCAGCGACTGGGCGTCGTTGTAGCGCGTGAGCAAAGTGTTGGTCGTGATCCAGGTGATGCCGCCGTCCCAGCCCTTGACATTCGGCGGCGCGAACAAATCCTGGCCGAGCTGGCGCAACATCCCCCAGCTCACGAGCGCCGGCGGCAGGTCGCTTTCCAGCACCCGAACGCTGCCGACGAGCCATTGCACCGGGCTTTTGACCTGGTTTCGGACGATGTCGCCGCCATAAAACTCCTCGCTGCGGAACATCACGCGCAACATCGGCTTGAGATTGTTTCCGTGCAGGCGCAAAACGGCGGCGAGCGACTCGTTCAATTTATCCGACGGCGGCTGCCCGGCGAAATAATTCCAGATTTTGGCCGTGATGAATTTTGCCGCCTGCGGCTGCGCGATGATTTGCGCGATCACGTCGTCGCCGTTCAGATTTCCCGTGCGCCCAAGAAAAGTCTTGTCACTGTTGTCGTGCAAACCTGGGCGGTAAATGTATTTTTGGTTGAGCCGGTCCAGCGACCAGCCGGTATATGACCGCGCGGCCTCGGTGACATCCTTTTCAGTATAATGACCCTCGCCCAGCGAAAAAAGCTCCATGTTTTCGCGCGCATAATTTTCATTCGGATGCGCCTTCTGGCTTTGCGCCTGGTCAAGCCAGATCAACATCGCCGGGTCTTTGCCCGCCTCGGTGAGAAGCTGCTGCCAATTGCCCGTGGCGAGGCGGCGGAACAGTTCGTTCTGCCGCCACATATAATAGCCGTCGCGGACTTTGTCCACGCTCGTTGCGAAATGCCCGTGCCAGAACAAGGCCATCTTTTCCTGAAACGGCCTTGGCCCGTGCGCCATGCGTTGAAGCCACCAGCCGCGCAACTCCAGCATGTCGCGCTGCTGAAGCTGGTTTTGCTCCTGCTGCAACGCCTTCTTTTGCTCCGGCGTGCCCGTCCGGTTGGTGTCACGGATTTGCAACTGCCGCGCCGGATCGGGCTTTGCCCAGTCGGGATTGAGCGTGGGGTCGGAGATTTTTTCGTAATCAATCAACGAGGAAACCGCCTGGTCATGGCCTAGGCCGGCCAGACTCTGAATCTCCGCCGGCGGCCCGCCGAACCCGGCGCGGTTCAGCAGATGCGCCGCCATTTCCAGGCTCCAGCGATCTTTTGAAAGCGGTTTGAGCATACAACAACAGACGTAAAACCAATCGCACAAGTTTCACGCGCGGCAACAAAATTATTCCCGGAATAATTCGGTCCGCAGATTACTCTGGTTCACCATGTTTATTTTCCATCTGCGATAATCCGCGAAATTTGAGGACAAAAAAATGTTAATGCCGCATTCTGGCATCAACCGGTGAATGCCGGCTCGAACATGGCCACCGCCTCGTCGCGGAACCGGCGGGAATGGAACTGCAGGCGACAGGCCGATGACAGCGCGCGGCAAAACTCCAGATGGTGTGTTTGGATGCCGTAAAGTTCAAACGGCATTCTGGCCTTGGCCCAGTTCCAACAATCCGCCTGCCAGCCCTGTGTCCGCGTCGTCGTCGAATGGATGGTGTGTCGCATAAAATGATTCCCCTGCGTTCTTCATCAGTCTCCTTCTGTCCTGATGATTGGAGTCAACCTGCGACGAACCGTTCAAAAGTTTTCAGCACAATTCCGGCTCATGGCATGCCACGGCGTTTCAATCCGCCGAAACCAACAACAGTTCATTCAGCCGGCGGTTTTATTGGGCGAAGATTTGGCCGTGAACTTCGCCGGAAGACTCTGAACCGCGCCTGCCGCGCCGGAATTGGATGAGGGCGGAAACGATTAATTTCAAAGCCGAGGACTGATTGCTGTATGAAGCTGAACCACCGCCGACTCGCGACGTGAGCTTCGAGAAATTGATGGCGGCGGTGGGTTAAAAGCCTCCGGCGCGGAACCGCGCGCGGAAAAACCATCCAAGTTGTCTCTATGACCGGGATAAGTTCTGTCAGAATGGTCGGCGGACGAAGTGGCTTCAGGGATCACTTCAAACCAAAGTTCAAAAAAGGCACCCCCCAGCCACCACGGCCTTTGCCCGCCGAAAGGTTTTTACACGGCCTCTCGCTGGGTTAGGCATCACTTCCTCAAATTTTGTATCTCACCTTTGATCCCTCGCTCTTGCAGAACCGCTGCAAAATCTGCCATGCGCTGCCCAAATACCAACCATCGCTTCGGCTGGTGCTTTCTACCGTCGCGGTCTCTAACAGGCTGTTGAAAAACTATCTTTTGCACAATTTTTTATGCAAAAACCCAAATGATTTTGATGGTCGATTTTTTGAAACATAGCTTTTTCAACAGCCTGCTAACCCACAAATAGTCTCCTTCTGGACCGATGGTATATCGCCACTCAACCATATCTTCCCACCGAAGCCTCAATTCCGAAACCAACAACTTCTGCCAAAGCCCATCGTCGGATAAAACCAGCTTGGTCGGAATGAGAGTAAGTGCAGACACGACTATGAAGGCAGCGACGCCTGTCAGAATCCACTGAACTATCAACGGCCAGCCCAACGTCGGAACCAAAGGAACAAGAACAAGCGGCGCAATGGCACCGGCGAAAAGCAGTCCCAGCATCCAAAAAGGGCATTTGAAAATCAACGGGCGCATGGTGATGCCAAACGACCAAAAGATGAGCCACGCCGGTGAGTCCCGCCAACCGGAAATCCGAAGCGATAACTGCCAGACGTAACCGGCGTTGGCTCTAGCGTTGTGTTAGAAAATATGGTCATACTCATTCGCTCATGGCCATGAGCAATATGCCGGTCAAGATAATCCAGCCAGCAGGCTCCAACCAACAAAAACGTAAATGACGTGCTCCAAAATAAATGCCTGCAAGTCCAACAAGCAAAATGGCCGCAAGAATCGTAATCTGCTGCGGCAGTTCTGTGATGGCCGAAGTCGCCGGTTTCGTCAAGTGGTCAACGACAATCCTGCCCATGCTTGGAATGAGAATCGCGAGATCAAAGAATGCAAGTAATAATGCGACTGTCGCTCTAACCCAACCAATCTTTGGCGTTGTATTTTCCATGACGTGCGAATAATGCCTAACAATGATTCGACCGCAGGGCGTGGATGGTTGTTTTTGCCACGGCTTTGCTAACATGGATTTATGAAAGCGGATTTGCGAATTTCTGTCAAAGATTATTCTCAATGTTCTTAAACCTCACCTCACCCCGACCCTCTCCCCTCCTTCTGAAGGAGCGGAGAGGAAGAAGACCATCTCATGCGGGGCTTGACCGCCGCGCTCAAGGTGGCCAGGCCAAGGCCCGGAAGAATCGCTGAATATAAGCGGCGGTGACCGGAGCCGAAAAAGTAAACGGCACCGCGTTGGTTTCAATGGCAACCCAATTCACCAGGTTCGTGGACGCTTGGAGGACATACAATTGGCCGACCGTTCCCGACACGGTGAAGCTGATCTGGCCGTCCGCAATGGTTGGCGGACTCAGGCTGGCCGACGACGGCGACGACGATACGGTGAGCAACGCCCGGAAGAACCGTTGATGATATGCGGCTGTGTTGGTATCGGTGTAGGTGAACGGGGCCATGTTGGTCACAACGGGAATCCAAGCCTTCAGATTGGTCGAGGCTTGCACGACATACCATTGCCCGGCGGCTCCGGCGACGTTGAAGCTGAACTTTCCGCCCCCACCGGTCGTCGAGGTCAAGAGGCCGCCGGTTTGCATCAGCACGGTCAGCGTGTTGTCACCATGGTTGGCGCTGATCAAATCCACTGTGCCGTCGCCGTTGAGGTCCGCCGCCGCGAGAGAAAAAGGCTGCAGTCCGACGTTCACA
>DATCDZ010000138.1:0-23982 GCA_036510395.1 Verrucomicrobiia bacterium | reverse complement strand
TTGATGCCGACGAACCTTACGTCCTCGACGTCATAACGCCTTACAGCACGCACGTCATCCCGTTCATCCCCGCCGGCAAAACCGTCGCGGACATGATCTGGAAGCCGTGACCGTCGCGCCACCGGGTTAGGCCAACTCGCTTCAGGCATAATTTACACCTGTAAATTATCAGCTTGACATCATCTACAATTGTAAAGATAGTCGCGTCGTGTCCAAACCCGACATTGAACTTACCAAGGCCGAATGGTCCGTCATCAAGGCCGTTTGGGAAACCGAACCCTGCACCGCGCCCGCCATCCGGGAAAAACTGTTCAAGCCGACCGGCTGGCATTACTCGACCGTGCGCACGCTGATGGACCGCATGGTCGCCAAGGGTGTGCTCAAGGCGAAGAAGGAGGGCAAGCTGACCATTTACCAGTCCGCCGTCACCCGCGCGCAGGCGCAGCACGGCGAATTGTTTTACGCGCTCAAGCACGCCTTCAACGGCGCGCTCACGCCGATGGTGCAATGTCTTCTGGAGAGCAAGGATTTGAACGCAGAAGAACTGGCGGAACTCGAATCGCTCATCAAGGCGAAGAAAAAATCGGCTAAAAAATAATCAGAAAGGCGCGACATGAATTCATTCATCGAAATCTTAAATCAGTCGGGCGGAAATTTTTTGAACTTCGTGTGGCCGATGCTCTGGCAATCGAGCCTGCTCATTCTGGTTTTGATTGCGTTTGAGCTTTTGTTCCGGCGCAAGGTGCGGGCTTCGGTTCGCTATTCGTTGTGGCTGATTCTGCTCGTGAAACTTTGTGTGCCGCCGACGCTGGCGCTGCCGACAAGCCCGGCCTGGTGGTTGCACAAAGCTTCGCCGCCAATCGTTGCCAGGCATGAAACACATTACACCGTCACTTATGACAATTCGGGATTGCCGCAAATTCCGCAAATCTCGCCGCCAGCCTTTGTTCCGCCAAAGCCGGTGATGAATTTGGCCGCATGGTTATTGATGATTTCCACTGCAATCAGCGCGGCATTGCTCGTCTGGCTCTTGGTGCGCTGGTGGCAGATCACGCGGCAAGTCCGTCGTGCACAAACTTCCGAACGATTGGCCGCGCTTGCCGACGAAGCAAAAAAAATCGCCGGCATGAAATTCAAAGTGCAGGTGAAGTTGACGACGAACTCAATGTCGCCCGCCGTTTGCGGACTATTTCAACCGGCGATTCTGATTCCGCAATCGCTCGTGGAAAATTTCTCGGACGAACAATTGCGCGCGGTGCTGGTGCATGAATTGATTCATCTGCGCCGTCGCGATGTGTGGGTGAATTTTTTGCAGGCGTTGCTCCAGATTTTTTACTGGTGGCATCCGCTGGTCTGGCTGGCGAACGCGCGCATCCGTCGCGTGCGCGAGGAAGCGGTGGACGACGCCGTGATGCTGACGCTGCGCGACGAATCGGAATCTTACGCGCCGACGCTGCTGGAAGTGGCGAAGCTGGCGCTAAACCGTCCGCTGGCGGGCCTCGGTCTGGTAGGAATTTTGGAATCGCGCCACGCGTTGCGACAGCGCATTGAACGGCTGGTGGATTTCCGTCCGCCGCGAAAAGCCGGGCTGACGCTGGTTTCGCTGTTCGGAATCATGGCGTTCACCGCCGTCGCCGTGCCGATGGGCGGAGCGCCGGAGAAAACGACCGATTCGGTTTTGGTGGCCGTCACGGACGTTAGTGAAAATTTGAATCAGACGAATTCAATCATTTCCACAGCGACCGATCTTTCAAACAACACGAACACTGTTCATGACTGGATTACGGTGCCGTTCAAAATTAACGACTTGATGGATGGGAACAAATTGAAGAAGATTCTTCAAGATGCAGGCGTGAAAATGCCGCCGACGGTTTATTTATACATGGATAATGGAATTTTGCTGGTGCGAGGCCCCAAGGAACAAGTGGCGCTGGTGAATCGTGTGATGCTGAAGCTAAATGGATTCCCGCAAAAGGATATTGAAGCCTCTGACAGGCGATTCGTCAGTCAGTGGGGTGCGATTAAGGCTGAAGATTCGACCAACCTTTTTGAGCGGGCGTTCAAGGTGAACGAATTAGTATTCGTTTCCGTTTTGAAAAAAGCCACTGGCTTGCAAACCACTAATGCTTCAATGATGACCAGAAGTTTTTTCAGCAAATTGGGAGTGGATTTGGAATCACCCAAAGGCAAGTCAGTTTTCTACAATGACAAACTGGGTTTGCTTTTTGTAAGGGCGACGGATCCGGACTTGGATCTGATTGAACGCGCCATTCAAGCACTCAACCAAGTCCCGCTGCAAATCCACATCAAGGCGCGGTTTATTGAAGTAGCGCAGGAGGATGATAAAGCGAGCGGCTTTGACTGGTATCTGGGACAATTTAATGCAAGCAATAATGTGGCTGGCAAAGGCGGCGGTTCTTCGTCGCCCGCCGTGCCGGTTTCGGCGGCCAATCCGCTGGGCGCTTTTCCTGGCAACGCGACTCCCACCATCGGCGGATTGTCAAATTCCGCCCCGGCGATTGCCACGCTCACGGGAATTTTGACATATCCTAATTTCCGCAACGTGCTTCACGCCTTGGAAAATCGTCCCGGCGCTAAAATACTGGGCGAACCGGCAGGAACCACATCCAGCGGAAGACAAATGCAAATGCGGGCGACAAAAATAATAAATGTCATCACAAATGAAAACTATCAGGAAAATGATACAACCAATTCGACAATCATGCCTCAAGTAGAACAAGTGGAGACCGGGCCGGTTTTGGACACGGTTGCTTATGTCTTGTCCGACGGCTACACGATTAATCTGACAGTCACAGCCTCCGACACGGAATTTTTGGGCTATGACAAAACAACCAATTCGACTACTGCTTTCAACGCGACTGGTGAAAGAACAAACGCGCCGGTGGCTTTGCCAAGATTTAACGTTCGACAGGCCAGCGCGAACATGGATTTATGGGATGGTCAGACGGTTGTTCTGGGAAACCTGCACAGTGAAGTTACTGTTGGCGGGAAAAAAGTGGATGCGAAACAAAATGTTGAAAATAAGGAATTGCTGGTTTTTATCACTGTCACAACTGTTGATCCGGCTGGAAACCGCATCCATTCCGATGATGAAATGCCGTTCGCCAAGAATGGAGTTCCTGCACAGCCAAATCATTGAAGCTACAAATCAGTTTCGCATTTCAATTTCCGCGCGGAATCTTTACGCTGTCGGTAAATGAAAGGCATCATCCTCGCCGGCGGCGCCGGGTCGCGGCTGTATCCGCTCACGCTCGTCGCGAGCAAACAGCTTCAGCCGGTTTTTGACAAGCCGATGGTTTATTATCCGCTCACGACGCTCATCGAGGGCGGCATCCGCGAAATCTGCCTGATCTCCACGCCGCACGATCTGTCGCGATTCCAGCAACTGCTCGGCGACGGTTCGCGTTTCGGCGTGACGATTGATTATCGCGAGCAGGCCAGACCCGCCGGCATCGCGCAGGCGTTTCTCATCGCGGAAAGTTTCATCGGCAGGGACAACGTAACGCTGATTTTGGGCGACAACATTTTTTACGGCGACGACGCCTTTCATCGCGCGTTTGCCGACTTCAAATCCGGCGCGACGATTTTCGGTTATCACGTTCACGATCCGGAACGTTACGGAGTCGTTGAGTTTGATGCCGACGGGAAGGCCGTTTCCATCGAGGAAAAACCGAAAGCACCCAAGAGCAATTACGCCGTTCCGGGACTTTACATTTACGACAACGAAGTCGTGGCCATCTCGAAGGCGTTGAAGCCGTCCGCGCGCGGCGAACTGGAAATCACGGCGGTCAATGTCAAGTATCTGCGGCGCGGCGCATTGCGCGTGCAGCGGCTGGCGCGCGGCTTCGCGTGGCTGGATGCCGGCACGAGCAGCAGCCTGCACGAGGCGAGCGCGTATGTGCAGACGATTGAAAAGCGCGCGGGCATCAAGATCGGCTGCCCGGAGGAAGCGGCGTTCCGGCAGGGTTTCGTCTCGCTCGCGCAACTGGGCGAACTCGTCGGCAAAATTCCCAATTGTGAATACCGCGATTATCTCGCCGAAGTTGTGGCCGAGGCGAAACGACTGAAATAAATTATGATTTTACTTCTCGGCGCATCCGGCTACATCGGCGAAGCATTTGCAAAAGAATTGCGGCGGCGGAACACGGATTTTATTTCATTGTCGCGCAAGCAGGCGGATTACACCCAGTTCGATGTGCTGCTGGAATTTCTCAAAACAAAAAAGCCGGCGTTCGTCATCAACGCCGCCGGTTACACGGGCAAGCCGAATGTGGACGCCTGCGAGATGGACAAGGCGGGCACGCTCGTGGGAAATACTTTGCTGCCACAGACCATCGTCCACGCGTGCGCGGCGGCCGAAATTCCATGGGGACACGTTTCCAGCGGCTGCATTTATTCCGGCGCAAAAATCGTGATCAATGGGAAAGCCAGCGTTGAAAAGGATTTGACGAAACCGGAATTGCACGCGTTGGTGGAGACATCGCCGGACAAAATCCACGGCTTCACCGAGACGGATGTGCCCAATTTTTCCTTTCGCGACCAGCCATGCAGTTTTTACAGCGGCACGAAGGCGCTGGGCGAGGAAGCCATTGCCAACATTGGTCAAAGCTACGTCTGGCGTCTGCGGATTCCGTTCGATGAGTTTGACAACGCGCGGAATTATTTGAGCAAGGTGCAGCGTTACGCGAAGGTTTACGACAACGTGAATTCCATTTCACATCGCGCGGATTTTGTGAAGGCGTGTCTTGACTTGTGGGAATTGCGCGCGCCATTTGGCATTTACAACGTGACGAATCCTGGCTTTGTCACCACCAAACACGTCGTGGAGCAGATTGAGAAAATCCTCAAGCCGGCGAGGAAATTTGAATTCTGGGCGAGCGATGCGGAATTTTACAAAATTGCGGTCAAGACGCCGCGCTCGAACTGCGTGCTGGATGTTTCCAAATTGCTGGCGACGGGCGTGAAAATTCGCGGCGTCGAGGAAGCGCTGGAAGATTCGTTGCAAAACTGGAAACCCGAAAATTAAGCCACAGATGGACACAGATTTTCACAGATTTCAGACACGCTTCGCCTTTATCTGTGTTTCATCCGTGTCCATCCATGGTTAAAGAAAATGAATTTACTAATTACAGGCGGCGCGGGCTTCATCGGCTCCAATTTGATCCACCACGTCATTGACGACGCGCGCGTGTCGAAGCTCGTCAATCTCGACTGCCTGACCTATGCCGGGAGGCTGGAAAACCTGACGAAGGTCGCGCACCATCCGAAATATGTTTTCGAGAAGGTGGACTTGCGCGACAAGGCCGGAACATTTCGCGTCATTCAGCAGCATGAAATTACGCACGTCATGCACCTCGCGGCGGAATCACATGTGGACCGCTCGATTTCAGGTCCGGGCGATTTCATTTCAACGAACATAACTGGCACGTTCAATCTGCTTGAAGCGTGTCGCGAATGCTGGTTGAGTCCAAAGTCCAAAGTCCAAAGTCCAAAGTCCTTTCGCTTTCATCATGTTTCCACCGATGAAGTTTATGGCTCGCTCGGCGCGACTGGATTGTTCACCGAGACCACGCCTTACGCGCCGAACTCGCCGTATTCCGCGAGCAAGGCATCGTCCGATTTTCTCGTCCGCGCGTATCATCACACTTACGGTTTGCCGACGGTCATTACGAATTGCTCCAACAACTACGGCCCGTTTCAATTTCCCGAAAAGCTGATTCCCGTCGTCATTCAAAGCGTGCTGGCGCGCAAAAATGTTCCGGTTTACGGCGACGGCATGAACGTGCGCGACTGGCTTTACGTCCGCGACCACGCGGAGGCGTTGTGGACGGTTTTGCAAAAGGGAAAATCCGGCGAGACTTACAACATCGGCGGCCACAACGAATGGGCAAACATTAAAATTGTGGAATTGATTTGCGGCACGATTGACGAATTTGCGCCGCAGCTCGGCGGCAATTCGCGCAGGTTGATTTCATTTGTCAAGGACCGGCTTGGGCACGACCGCCGTTATGCCATTGACGCGACGAAGATTCAGCGCGAGCTTGGCTGGACGCCCGCGCACAGATTTGAAGACGGCATCCGCGAAACGATCCGCTGGTATCTCGACAATCAAACCTGGGTGAAAACGGTGACGGTGGAAAATAAGTGAACGGTTTGACCGTTCTCGCTTTCCAATCGTCAGTCAAGCCAATGTCCAAAATTCGCCAACTTTTATTTTGTCTGTCGCTTGCGGCAACTTTGAGCGCGGGCGCACAAACCAACTCCCTCGTTTGGCAGACCGCAACCGGCCGGGTCAGCGCCGCCTTGCATGGCGAGCCGCTCCTGCCGCTGCTTGAAGACATCGGGCGGCAGACGGGCTGGCGCATTTTTGTCGAGCCGGACGTGGAACGGAACGCCTCCACCAAGTTCAAAGACCTGCCATCCGGCGAGGCGCTGAAAATGCTGCTCGGCGACCTGAACTTCGCGCTGCTGCCGCAGACCAATGCGTCCGCGCGCCTCTACGTTTTCCGCACGACGATGCAGAACGCGACGAAGCCGGTGAGCATCGCCAAGGCAACTCCGCGCCGCGTCGCCAATGAACTGCTCGTCCGCGTCAAGCCCGGCACGGACATTGACGCGCTCGCAAAATCCCTCGGCGCAAAAATCACCGGTCGCATTGACAAGCTCGGCATTTACCGTTTGCAGTTCGCCGACGCGACCGCAACCGACGCGGCGCTCGGCGAATTGAAAAATAATTCCGATGTGGCGGATGTGGATTACAATTACATTTACGATCCGCCGGCCACGCCGCAAATGCTGGCCAACGCGCCCGTCGGTCCCGTCTCGCTCGCGCTCAATCCACCGCCCAGTTCCGGCCGGGTCATCGTCGGAATGGTGGACACTGCTATGCAATCGCCTGATTCCGATCTTAGCAAATTTTTGCTCAAGAAAATTTCCGTCGCTGGCGACGCGAACTTGAGTAGCACTGACCCAACGCACGCTTATAGTATGTTCCAGACGATTATTGAAGGCATGGCTACGCAAGGCGGCAGCACTTCCGCGCAGATTCTGTCTGTGGACATTTATGGCAACAGCGAAACGACGACAAGTTGGAACTTGATTCTGGGTCTCCAAGCGGCTGTGAATGGCGGTGCGAACATCATCAACTTGAGCCTCGGCGGCACGACCGACAGTCCCGTTCTCGACGACTATGTCAACCAGGTGCTGGCCAAAGGCATTATCATTTTTGCGGCGACGGGAAACAGCGGAGAAAACACCGTGGACTCTCCGGCGGCGGATCCTGGCGTCATCGCCGTGGCCGCCACGCAAGGCGGCCAACTGGCGCCCTACTCGAATTACGGCGCGGGAACCTCCCTGGCGTTGCCGGGTGACAGCGTGATTTACCTTGGTAATCAGGCTTACATTGTCCAAGGAACGTCGCCGGCCACGGCCTATGCCACGGGTATCGCGGCAGGAGCCAAAAGTAACACCAGCCAGATTTGGGCGCAGATTCTGGCGGCGATGCAGAAGAAATTTCCAGTGCCGCAGAAATAAAAATCGGTGGGGCGAGCGTCCTCGCGAGCCGGAAAAATTCAGTGTGTCATGCAGCCGAGCTTGCCGAACGCGACGACGAATGCGATGACCGCGACGATGAGCAGCAACGGCTTGCCCGCGACGGTCAGAAGGATTCCCGCGCCCAAAATCAAGGCCATCAACAAATAAGTAAAAATCGCCAGCGCAAATTTCATTACGGGCGACTGTAATATTTTTTGTGGCGGCGCGCAAGAAATGTATTGCGAATTACTGCTTCCCTTTGACCAGCGATTCAACGACGGCTGGATCAGCGAGCGTGGAGACATCGCCGATTTGGTCGGTTTGATTTTCGGCAATTTTCCGCAGGATGCGGCGCATGATTTTGCCGCTGCGAGTTTTCGGCAGGCCGGGCGCAAACTGGATATTGTCCGGCACGGCGATCGCGCCAATTTCCTTGCGGACGTGCAGTGCGAGTTCCTTTTTCAATTCTTCGCTCTCGGCAATTCCATCCTTCAACGTCACGAAGGCATAGAGCGCCTGGCCTTTGATGTCGTGCGGCATGGGCGCGACGGCGGCTTCGGCCACCTTCGGATGGCTCACGAGCGCGCTCTCGACTTCCGCCGTGCCGATGCGATGGCCGGAGACGTTCACCACGTCGTCCACCCGGCCCAGCAGCCAGTAATCGCCGTCGGCGTCCACGCGGCAGCCGTCGCCGGTGAAATACATGTTCTTGAACGTGGAGAAGTAGGTGTTGACGAAACGGTCGTGATCACCCCATGTCGTGCGCATGATGCCGGGCCAGGGTTTTTTAATGCAAAGCTTGCCGCCTTCGTTCGGCGCGCATTCGGTGCCGTCATCGCGGAGGACAACGGGTTCAACCCCGAAAAACGGTCGGCTCGCGCTGCCGGGTTTGAGCCTATTGACGCCGGGCAGCGGCGTGATCAAATGTCCGCCGGTCTCGGTCTGCCACCAGGTGTCCACGATGGGGCAACGCTCGCGGCCGATGTGTTTGTGATACCACATCCACGCTTCGGGATTGATGGGTTCGCCAACCGTGCCGAGGACGCGCAACGAAGTTAAATCGTGTTTGTTCGGCCATTCATCGCCGAGACGGATGAGCGCGCGGATGGCCGTGGGCGCGGTGTAAAACGAAGTGACTTTGAATTTTTCGACGATGCGCCAAAAACGTCCGGCGTCGGGCCAAGTCGGTATGCCCTCGAACATCAGCGTCGTGCCGCCGTTGCAGAGCGGGCCATAAACGACGTAGCTGTGGCCGGTGACCCAGCCGATGTCGGCGGTGCAGAAGTAAACGTCGTCGTCGTGAATATCAAAAACGTATCTATGTGTGAGCGCGCTCCAGAGCAGGTAACCGGCGGTGCTGTGAACCACGCCCTTCGGCTTGCCGGTCGAGCCGGACGTGTAAAGGATGAACAGAAAATCCTCGGCGTTCATCTTTTCCGGCGGACAATCGGCGGAAGCCTTCGCCATCAAGTCGTGATACCACACGTCGCGCCCGGCGACGAAATTGCACGGCTCGTCGTTGCGCTTGATGACGACGACGTGCTCGATGCCCGGAGTTTTTTTCAATGCCTCGTCGGCGATGGCCTTGAGCGGGATGATTTTTCCGCCGCGCAACGAGACGTTCGCCGTGACGAGCAGTTTGCAGGTGGAATCGTTGATGCGGTCGGACAGCGAATCCGCGCTGAACCCGCCGAACACGATGGAATGGATGGCGCCGATGCGCGTGCAGGCAAGCATCACGGCGGCGGCCTCGGAGATCATCGGAAGGTAAATCGCCACGCGGTCGCCCTTCTTGACATCGAGCGATTTGAGCGCGTTGGCGAACTTGCAGACTTCCGCGTGCAACTCCGCGTAGGAAATTTTTTTGACATCCTCTTCCGGTTCGCCCTGCCAGATGATGGCGGTCTGGTTGCCGCGGATTTTCAGGTGGCGGTCGAGGCAGTTGACGCTCAAGTTCAGCTCGCCGTCCTCGAACCAAGTGTGCTTGATGATGCGAGCGTCGGTGTTCCATGTGAATTTTCGGGCGACGGTGGGCGGCTTGAACCATTCGAGCGTGCGCGCCTGTTCCAGCCAGAACTTGTCCGGCTTGCGGAGGGAACGTTCATAAAGCGAATTAAACTGCGCGGCATTGAGCAGCGCGCGTTTGACGACTTCCGGCAACGGCGGGAACGTCTTGCCTTCGTGTTGCAGCGATTCGGTCGAGATGGTCTTGTTTGGCGTCGTCATGGTGTTTGGATTGCGCGACATTTCCTCAAAATTGGCCGCGCGTGTCAATTCGCGCCGGAGAATAACTTGTTTCCACGAGCTCTTTGTCTCTCTCGCAATGACCTGACCTTCCCTATGAAGTGCCGCTGCGACAAAACCGCCCGCGACTCCGAATCCGTAAATCAAATTCAAGAAAACGCAAGTTGGTTTCCGGAAACGAAAAACAATTTCCGTCTGAAAATAATTTCAAGCTCCGACAGCAGCCGTCCGCAGGAAGTTCACGGCTCAAACAGGCTTTCCGGAACCGGACTGCCGCAGTAAAGGCATAGTTTGCGATGAGCCGACACCATCCGTCCGCAGGTCGGGCATTTCTCCTGCGCATTCTTGTCGGCCCCGCTGTTCCGCAGGTCAATGTCGCCGACCACCTTGGCCAGATCATCATCCGAATAGCCGTGCTCTTTTTTCAGAAACGTCCAGAGCGCCTCGGTGATCATCATCAACCGGTCAATGTCATGCTTCAAAACATCGGCCTCGGACTTCGCCTCGCCCGCATCAGCCCGCGCCTCGTCCACGTCATACGCCTCCTGGCCTTTTTTTGTGGCCAGACCCATGCCTGACAGATTCGAATAAAACATAATTCCTGACTATCCCTTTTCCACAAACAATGTCAAGCGCGGCAAAAAAAGCCTGGTTTGCTTGAACAAACAAGTTGGTGCTGTTACCCTTCAAAAAGATTTATGCTTTTTGCACAGATACGAAAACTTCAGCGCAACGTGGCCGGCATGATGCCGCATCCCGAACGCGCCTGCGAACCGCTCCTCGGCAGCGACGCCGGCAAATGGATTTTCGAAAGCATCTTCGCCACGTTGCAAAACAAAACGGCGGCGAAGGCGGCGTAAATTTTCTCAGATGAAAATCCGGGAAATCATCCGGCAGATTGAAGACGACGGCTGGTTTCATGTGCGCACGCGCGGCAGCCATCGCCAGTATCATCACGCGACGAAGCCCGGCACGGTGACGATTGCGGGCCAGCCCGGACAGGATTTGCATCCGAAAACATTAAACAGTATCTTGCGGCAGGCAGGACTCAAATGACTATGCGCTACACGATCATCATCGAACACGGTCCGAAAAATTTCAGTGCCTACGCGCCGGATTTTCCGGGCTGCGTCGCGGCGGCGGACACCGAGCGGGAAACCCTCGTGCTGATGAAGGAAGCATTGGAAATGCACATTGAAGATATGCGCGAACGCGGCGAACCGATTCCGCAGCCGAGCGAAATCCGCGAAGTGGAAGTAGCAGCGTGAAACAACTTCTCCAGCCCATGCCCAATCCCGGACGTGCTTGCGAACCGCTGCTCGGCAGCGACGACGACAAATGGATTTTCGAAAGCATCTTCGCCGCGCTCAAAAACAAAACCGTCGCGGCAGCGGCGTGAAAGTTGCATCTTAAATTAAATGAAAAACAATCCGCTACCCCGATTAGATCAACGACCCGATTTGCGGGAGTTGCTGTTGCCGCATTGCCGGCTTGGGCTTGGCGAGATTTGGACTGACCCGGTTTCTGGCCACAAGATTGGTTGTCTCGATGCGGCAGATGCAAAACAGGTTTCAAAATTGATGGATGGAGACAGGGCGAGCTTGGCCATACATGATCCGCCATATAACCTTGTCGCTTTTGAAGAGCGAGGCGTTGGTGAGTTTATCAAGTGGTGCAAACAGTGGGTAAAAAACACTTTGGATTGGATGGCTTCGGATGCTTCATTTTATGCCTGGCTTGGGGCTGACCAGCGAAATGGTTTTCAACCGCTACCTGATTTCATGATGATGATGCGTGAGTTTGACATCAAAACCAGAAGCTTCATCACGATGCGAAATCAGCGTGGATACGGAACGCAAAAAAACTGGATGGCGGTCAGGCAGGAGCTGCTTTACTACACAAAAGGAAATCCAATTTTCAACGTGGAGGCTGAATACACAGACATTCCCAAAATCCTTCGCGGTTACTACAAAGAAATCAATGGCAAGGTCACTGATAATTTTGAACGCAGCAAATCGGAAAATATTCGGGCGGGCAATGTGTGGGTTGATATTCAGCAAGTGTTTTATCGCATGACCGAAAATGTCAGCGGCTGTTATGCGCAAAAACCCATGAAGTGCATTGACCGAATTGTCAGGGCATCTTCCAACCCCGGACAGCTTGTGGTTGATTTTTTCTCCCATTCTGGAACTACGCTATTGTCCTGTGAGGTGTTGAAGCGGCGATGCTACACGGTGGATATTGATCCAGTGTTTTGTGAAATTGCCATTCGCCGGCTTGAGCATTATCGCGCAACGGGTGAACTTGGCTGGCAAAATGGCCACTCTTTTGAGGATGAAATTGATATTCAATTTGAGCCGACACAAGAGGAACAAGATTTGGCAAGCCAGACATCTCTTGAAAAGCAGGGTTCAGAGATTTTGCCGAGTTCCAAACACTCTCGAAGGGAGCAACCAGCCCAAGCAGTTCTGCTTTGATTATTATGGAAAAGCTCAAACAAGAATTGGATCAACTCGTCAAAACGCTGCCCAATGAAGATGAATTCCACGCGAAATTGGAAAGTCTGGTTTCTGTATATCCGTTCAACGATTACGAATACATGATTTCGGCGTTGCTGGGCGCAGACAAGCTGACGTTTGAAGAGTATTTGGAACTCCGAGATTCCTACATTTCAAGAAACCGGTTTCTCTACATTTTTGAAATCAGCGCGCCGCGAGGTTTTGGTGAAGCATGGGCACAGGGTCATTTGTCGGAGTTAGTTCCTGACATGCAGAAACCTCACAAGAAGCACGATAAACACTATTCTGGCGAATATGATTTTTTATTGGACGGGAAAATTAAAATTGAAGTCAAAGCATCGCGTGCAGTGGATTTCGATAGCAGTGAACCGCTTTATGTAAAGGCGCTGGCTGACGATTCTCCAAAAGACTTTGACATGAATTTTCAACAGGTCAAACCAGCCTGTTGCGATGTGTTTATTTGGATGGGAGTTTGGCGTGACAAAATTCGCTACTGGGTTTTGTCATCCAAAGAAGTTTCCGAGAATCGTTACTACTCAACGGGTCAACATCGGGGCAATGTTGGCGAAGGCCAGCTTCACGTTAAGCGGGATAACATCAAGGAATTTGCCAAGTATGAATCGCGTTCTAACGAACTTCTGAAAGCGATTCGCGACGCATATAACCGACAGCATTCTTAACGGCATCAACCTTCGCCCGGAAATTGACGCGCGAACTCCAAAGTTTAATTGAATTAAAAATTTTTCCATGACCGAACCCGCCATCACCCCAGAGTTGGTTGCCAAACACAACCTCACGCCGGAAGAATACGCCCACGCCGTGGAAATCCTCGGCCGCACGCCGAGCTACACCGAGCTGGGGATCTTTTCCGTGATGTGGAGCGAGCATTGCAGCTACAAAAACACCAAGCCGCTGCTCAAGACCTTCCCCACCAAGTCGCCGAAAATCCTCGTCGGCGCGGGTGAGGAAAACGCCGGCATCATTGACATCGGCGACGGCATCGCCATCGCGTTTAAGATCGAGTCGCACAACCATCCGAGCGCGGTCGAGCCGTTTCAGGGCGCGACCACCGGCGTCGGCGGCATTATCCGGGATATTTTCACGATGGGCGCGCGACCCGTTTGCGCGGTGAACTCGCTGCGGTTTGGGCCGATTGTGGACGGCAACGGTAGTGGGACTGGCGTCTCGCCTGTCCAGTTGGACGCACAAAATTCTTTGGGCGCGAACGAGTCTGCGAACGCCTCACTGGACAGACGGGACGCCTGTCCCACTACCAAGGCGGAGCTCGCCAACAATCGCCGCCTGTTTGCCGGTGTCGTGAGCGGCATCGCGCATTACGGAAATTGTTTCGGCATCCCGACCGTTGCGGGCGAGGTGTATTTCGACAAGACGTATCAAGGCAATCCGCTTGTGAACGCGTTCTGCCTCGGCGTGCTGCGGCATGAACAGATCACGCGCGGCGCGGCGAAGGGCGTGGGCAATCCGGTGTTTTACGTCGGCCCGGCCACGGGTCGCGACGGTCTCGCAGGCGCGGCGTTTGCGTCCCAGGATTTGACCGAGGAATCCGCCGAGCAACAGCGCGGCGCGGTGCAGGTCGGCGATCCGTTCATGGAAAAACTCGTGTGCGAAGCATGTCTGGAATTGCTCGCCACCGGTTGCGTCGCGGGCATGCAAGACATGGGCGCGGCGGGCTTGACTTGTTCCACCTGCGAAATGGCCGCGCGCGCGGGAACGGGAATTGAAATTGAATTGGATAAAGTTCCGCAACGCGCGCCGAACATGAGCAGCTACGAAATCATGTTGTCGGAATCGCAGGAGCGCATGCTCATCGTCGTCCACAAAGGCCGCGAAGAGGAAGTGAAACGCATTTTCGACAAGTGGGATTTGCCGTGGTCCGAGATCGGCGTCATCACCGACACCGGCCACATGAAGGTGCGCCACGGCGGCAAACTTGTCGTGGACATTCCCGCGCGGAAAATCGCCGACGAATCGCCGGTGTATCAGCGCGAAGCGGTTGAGCCCGCGTATTTGAAAGACGTCCGCGCATTCCGTCTCGACGGCATCGCCGACACCACGACGCCCGCTGAAGATTTGAAGAAGCTGCTCGCGTGGCCGAGCATCGCGTCGAAGAATTGGGTTTATCGCCAATACGATCATCAAGTGCGCGACGGCTCGGTCGTCCTGCCCGGCAGCGACGCGGCGGTCATCCGCATCAAGACGGATTCTCTTCCCGTGATGAGCGCGGAACTCGCCGCGAAAGTCGGCGACCCGACCATTTCCGAGAAGTTGATCGCCATGACCGTGGACTGCAATGGCGGCTACGTTTATCTCGATCCTTACGAGGGCGCGAAAATCGCCGTGGCCGAAGCGTGCCGCAATCTCGCCTGCTCCGGCGCATTGCCGCTCGGCGCGACGGACAATCTCAACATGCCCAGCCCGCTCAAGCCCGAGTTGTTCTGGCAGATCAAGGAATCCGTTCGCGGCCTGGCGGAAGGTTGCAAAGCCTTCAACGCGCCCGTCACCGGCGGCAACTGCTCGCTCTACAATCAAAGCCCCGCCGGTCCGATTGACCCGACGCCCACGATTTCCGTCGTCGGCCTCATCGAAAAGCTGGAGCACGTCACCACGCAATGGTTCAAGAACGAGGGCGACGCCATCATCCTGCTCGGCGAAGCGGTGGACCAAGCCGACCCGATTTTCGGTCTCGGCGGCAGCGCGTATCTGCAAGTCGTCCACGGCAAGAAGAACGGTTCGCCGCCGCGTTGCGACCTCGAAGTCGCGAAGACGCTGCACACCACGCTCATTGGCCTGATCCAAAGCGGCCTCGTGAAGAGCGCGCACGATTGCAGCGAAGGCGGCCTCGCCGTCGCGCTCGCCGAAAGCTGCATCAGCCAGCTCATCGCCCGCGACACGCCGCGCCTCATCGGTGCGACGGTGGATTTGTCCGCCGTAGGACAGGCGTCGCGCCTGTATCAAACTGAAAAAGAATTAGATGGAGACAAGCGCGACGCCTGTCCTACACGATTGGACGCTCTGCTCTTCGGCGAAACGCAATCGCGCGTGGTCATCAGTTGCAAAGCGCTCGACGCCGTGAAAGTCGTCGAACGCGCCAAACTCATGGGCGTTCCGACGGTGCAAATCGGCAAAGTCGGCGGCGACCAATTGACGATCAAAACAGTGAGCGGAGAATTTTCCGCGCCGCTCACCGAGCTGCATGACGCATGGTGGAATTCCATAGCCCGTGCGATGGCGTAAATTAAAAAGATTATGTGGGTGATTTATCTTATACCAATTTTGGCGGTTGCGGCGCTGATTGGTTGCATCTGTTCAAAGCAACCAACGAAATCAAAAATAATCTGGAGTCTGTTTATATTGCTCGTTCCATTGATAGGCGCGTTGCTCTGGTTTTTATTGGGAAAGAAGCGCACTGCTTAATGCTTTCTTCCAACAAAGCTTTTTCCTTTGAACGCAAACCGCCAAATGGTTTCCAATCCTCACGAAGATTGCTTTCGGTTTCAGACGCGGTTTTGTAATCTTCAAGCCGACTAAATGCGACAATTTTTTACCATCGCCGTAAATGCCTTCATGGAATTGATCCGGCAGCCGATTTTTCTGCTGCTGATGACCGGCTCCGTCCTGTTCGAGGTTTTTCTCGCCGTTCCATATTACTTCGCGTTCGGCGACGAGCCGAAGCTGGTGGAAAATTCCGTTTTGGCGGTGATGCTTTTGTCGGGATTGTTCGGCGCGGTGTTGAGCGCGTCGTCGTCGCTCGCGCGGGAAATCCGCAGCGGCACGGCGCTGGCGGTTTTGTCCAAGCCGGTCGGTCGGTCGCAATTTTTGCTGGCGAAATTTGCGGGACTCGCGGCGGCGCTCACGGTTTTGACATATGTAAATATGATTGGCGTGCTGCTGGCCAGCCGCATGGCGTTTGACGCCTATGGCAAAACCGATTTGCCGGCCATCGGGATTTTTGCCGCCGGAATTCTGCTGGCTTACGCGCTGGCAGGTTTCAGCAATTTCTTTTTGCGCCGTCCGTTTGTGAGCGACGCGGTTTTTGCGATGCTGATTTTCACGACGCTCGCGGCGTTCATCGTTTTTCAATTCACGCGGCAAATGGAAAGCCTGGGGACGGTCGCGGTGGTGAATTGGAATCTGTTGCCGGCGGGAATCTTGATTTTGTTCGCGCTGTGGATTCTCGCGGCGGTCGCGCTGGCGTGTTCGACGCGGTTCGACACGATTCCGACGCTGGCCATCTGCTCGGCAATTTTTCTGGTCGGCCTGATGTCGGATTATTTCTTCGGCACGCGGGCGCAAGCGGGCAGTTGGTGGGCGTCGGCGCTTTACAGCGTCATCCCGAACTGGCAGCTTTTCTGGCTCGCCGACGCGATTGAAACAGGCAAAAATACTTTTCAATGGGCTTACGTCGGCAAGGCGTTCGCCTACGCGGTTTGTTACGCGGGCGCGGCGCTGGCGGTCGGCACGGCGCTGTTTGAAGAACGGGAATTGAGTTAGTGAAAAGTTGAATTGTTAAATGGTTGAACCGGCAAAACGATTTGACGAAAAATAAATGGAACGCAACTCGCAGAAAAACGGCCTGGTGAATTTGTTCGCCGCAGTGATGATTTTCATCGCCGCGTTCGCGGTGACTTGCTACGTCAAGTCGCTTGCGGGAGAAGCGGCTTCAATTTTCCTCGGACTCGGCGCGCTCGTCGCATTTGCAAGTTGGTTCCAGATGCGGCTCGATGAAAATGAGCGGCTCGAAAAACTGGAGATTGACGAACTCGCCCGCGCGAAGGGCGACTCGGCCTTGTTCGACGCGAAAGATTCCGAAGTTTTTCCGGCAAGGCGTTCCCGCGAGCAATTTGAGAAGTTTTTTATTCCGGGATTTGCAGTCCTGCTTTTCCTGCTTCAGGCCGGCGGAGCGTGGCTGCTGTGGCGCTGGATTTCCAAAACGACAAATGGAATCGTTGACGTTCGCGCGATGCCGTCGCTTTCGCTCTTCGCGATTTTTGCGCTGCTGCTGTTTTTGATCGGACGGTTTTCCGTGACGATTGCGCGGCTCGGCGATCACCGGCTGCTGCGGCCGGGTTCCAGTTTCCTGCTCGCGGGCGCGTATGTCTGCGCATTCACGGCGCTTGGGATTGCGGGGATCAAAACCGGATTTCCGAAAACGGATTTTTGGATGGCGCGGGCGCTGTGCGTGCTGCTCGGCCTGATGGCGGCGGAAATGCTTTTGACATTGCTGCTGGAAATTTACCGTCCGCGCATCAAGGGGAAAATTTCCCGCCCGCTTTACGAGAGCCGCATCGTCGGTTTGCTCGCGCAGCCGGAAAGTTTGTTCACGACGGCGGCGCAGACGCTGGACTATCAATTCGGCTTCAATGTTTCGCAGACGTGGTTTTTCCGGCTCCTCCAGAAAAATCTCGCGTGGTTGATCCTCGCGCAACTGGCGGTTTTATTTTTGTCAACGTGCGTCGTGTTCGTTGATGCGGGCGAGCAGGTCGTGCTGGAACATTTTGGAAAACCAGTCGAGCCGCCGCTGACGGCCGGCGCGCATTTCAAACTGCCGTGGCCGGTTGACAAGTCCTACCGCCATCGCACGGAACAGATCCAGACGATCTACGTCGGCTTCACGCCGGACGCGGGCAAAGAAGAGCAGAATGTGATTCTCTGGACCGTGCCGCACAATCAGGAGCAGAATTTTCTCGTCGGCAACCGCGCGACGGCGACGATTAAAGATCAAGACGCCGACACGAACGACACTTTGAAGGCGCCGCCGGTCAGTTTGATCACCGTCAGCATCCCGGTTCAATTTCAGATCACAAATGTCATGGACTGGGCTTACAAAAACGGCGAACCGACGAACCTGCTCTCGGATTTGGCGACGCGCGAGGTGGTGCATTTTCTCGCGGGTGTGGATTTAAGCGATTTGCTGTCGCACGCGCGGCTGGCGGCGGCGCAGACGTTGCAGGAGCGGATCCAGGCCGACTCGGACAAATATAACCTGGGCGCGAAAATCCTTTTTGTCGGATTGCAGGACGTTCATCCGCCGACGACCGTTGCCGCCGATTACGAAAAAGTCGTTGGCGCGGGACAGACGTATCTCGCGAAAATTCTCAACGCGAAGGCCGACGCCATCAGGACGAACGCGCTGGCCGACGCGCTGGCGTTCACGACGACGAACGTGGCGGACGCGGCGCGGGAGCAAATGGAAGTCTCGGCGTTCGCGCGCGCGACGTTGTTCACGAACCAGATCCCGGCGTATGAGGCCGCGCCGTCGGTCTACAAGCAGCGCGCGTATTTCAAGGCGTTCGTCGAGGCGGCGGCCAGTTCGCGCAAATATATTTTGCTCACCACGAACACTTACGACGTCCTTCAATTTGATTTGCAGGACAAAATCCGCGACGACCTTATGAACGTGAACGTGCCAAACCAATAATTTTATGAAACGGAACCTGATAACCTTTGTCATCGGCGCGGTGCTGATAATCATCTTTGCGCTGCTGCTGTTTGTCTTTCAAGTGCGCCAGTCGGAAGTCGCCGTGGTCACGACGTTCGGCAGGCCGGTGCGGAACATCACCGAGCCGGGCGCGTATTTCAAATGGCCGTGGCCGGTCCAGCGCGTCTATAAATTCGACAAGCGCATCCAGAATTTCGAGGACAAGTTCAGCGAGACGCCCACGGCGGACAGCGTGATGATGCTTGCGACGGTTTACACCGGCTGGGAAATTTCCGACGCAAGGGAATTTTACCCGAAGTTTCTCGGCTCCGTTCCCGCCGCGCAGCGCACGCTGGAAGGCATATTGCGAAACGCGCAAAACGCGGCCATAGCGAGGCACAACCTGTCGGATTTTGTGAACGCCGACCCGCAGCAGTTGAAGTTCGACGCGATTGAGGACGAGATCAAGGCGGAAGTGCAGGCGGAATTGAGCACGAATAATTACGGCATCAAGCTGGATTTTCTCGGCTTCAAAAAAATCGAATTGCCCGAAAGCGTCACCGCCACGGTTTTTGCGCGCATGACAGCCGACCGCCAGCAGATCATCACCAGACTGCAATCCGAAGGCGAAAGAGATGCATCGGAAATCAAATCCACTGCCGACCGGCACGCCGCCGGGGTCGTCAATAACTCCAGGGCTGACGCCGTGCGCATCGAAGGCGAAGGCCAGGCCGCCGCCGCGCAAGTCCTGCCCGTCTTCCAGCAAAATCCCGATCTGGCGAATTATCTTTTTCGGATTGACGCGATCAAGCAGTTGCTCAACAAGCAGTCAACTTTGATTTTCGACGAGCGCACGCCGCCGTTTGATTTGTTCCAGAATTTGCCGAAAAATCCGCCGGCGAAATGAAATGGAAATGAAAAATAAAAAACTTTACGTGCGCGAAGCGTCTCCAAACGACGGCAAAGACATTGATTGGAGCAAAGCCAGACGTGTTGTTTTTCCAAATTTGAAACGCACGGCAAATTTGGGGAGCGCGGGCGTCCCGCCTGTAAAATTTGGCGTCGCGCCGAATTCTCTTTCGGACAACTTGAGACAGTCGAACAAGCGTCCGGCGCGACGCCGGACGCAGCACGCGAGACGCATGCACTCCCAAAATAAATTTTTGAAATGAGCGAACACGACCATCAACATCACGACCACGACCACGACCACGACGCGCCGGAGACGCACGACGCCGGTTCACAGGCGCTGGGCGAGGCGTTGCGCAGCAGTTTTGTAATCGTCAAAATTGTGATGCTGCTCATGGTGCTGGCGTTTTTCGGATCGGGATTTTTCCAGGTCGGCCCGCAGGAAAAGGCCGTCATCCTCCGCTTCGGCAAGCCCGTCGGCGAAGGCCAGAAGGCTTTGCTCAACGCCGGGCTTCACTGGTCGCTGCCGTATCCAATTGATGAAGTCGTAAAAATTCCCATCACGCAGCAGCAGATTGTTTCCTCGACCATCGGCTGGTATTTCACCACGCCGGAACAGCAATTGAGCGGCGAGGAAATTCCCGCCGGCGCGACGCTCAATCCGGCGATTGACGGCTACGTCCTGACCGCCGACCGCAACATCATTCATGTGAGCGCGACGCTGCGCTATCACATTGACGACCCGATCCGCTACGTTTTCGGGTTCGCCTCCGCGTCGAACACGGTGCAAAACGCGCTGAACAACGCGCTGCTCTTCACCGCCGCCAGCTTCAACGTGGACGACATCCTGCTCACCCGCCCGAACGAATTCCGCGAGGCCGTGCAGAAACGCGTGACCGACCTTGCGGACGAGGAACAGCTTGGCATCGTCATCGAGCAATGCGACGTTGACCATGTGCCGCCGCGCCAGTTGAAAAACATCTTTGACCAGGTCACCGAGGCGCGCGAAAACCGGAACAAGGCACTCCTCGGCGCGCACAGTTACGAAAACCAAATCACCAACAGCGCCGCCGCGCAGGCCGTGTCCATCATTGACGTGGCCGAGGCCGACCGCACCAACTATGTCGCCACCATCACCGCCGAGGCGAAACGGTTCAGCGACCTGCTGCCGGGATACGAAACCAACCGGAGCCTGTTCGCGCAGATGACGCTCATGCAGACGCTGGGGCAGGTGCTGACCAATACGGAAATCTGGGTTGAACCGACTGCGGATGCCGGAACCAAAATCGAAAACCGCCTGCTGTTGAACCGCGAACCGCCGCAGCCGAAAACGGGAACGACTCCGTAAAATGAAAATGGATGCGATGCAAAAACAGAGAATACAAAGAGTGGCTCGGCAAAAAGGTTTTTTGAAATCGCAAATCATAAATCGTAAATCGTAAATTTTATGCAAGTCACATCCCTTTTAAGCGAGCACGAGCACGACGACAATTGCGGCTGCGGCCACGACCACGAACATTCCACCGTCCATTTGTGGCAGGCCGTCCTCGGCGTCGTCTTCGTCCTCAACGCCTTCATCGTGGACTGGCTGTTTGAATCCGGCTCGACGCTCGCCAGCGCCAGCGCGTTCATCGGCGCGGTCATTTTGATCTATCCCATCGTCGTCACCGCCATCAAGGATTTGCAGCGCGGCAAATTGAGCATCAACGAACTCGTCGCCATCGCCGTGCTGTTCGCGTTCGCGTCCGGCAACTACACCACGGCGGGCGTCGTCGCGTTCTTCATGCTCACCGGCGAAATCATCGAAACGCGGACGGCCGAGGGCGCGCGTGATTCAATTGAATCATTGATCAAACTGACTCCGACGAAAGCGCGGCGCGTTCGTAGGACAGGCGTCTCGCCTGTCTCTGATTTCAAAAAAGAAGTGCCTCAAGGCGGAATTTTTTCAGATGGAGACAGGCGCGACGCCTATCCTACGGAAACTGAAGAAGAAATCGCCGCAAGCGAACTGGCCGTCGGCGATACAATCCGCATCCGTCCCGGCGATAATGTCGCGGCGGACGGAATTATTTTGAGCGGACAAGGCTCGTTCAACCAAGCCACAATCACCGGCGAATCATTGCCCGCCGAAAAAAATGTCGGCGATGAAGTTTTTGCCGGAACGCAAAATCTCACGGGCGTCCTTGAAATCAAAGTCAGCCGCGCCGGAACGGACACGACGCTCGGTCGCGTGCGCGAATTAATTATTGCCGCCGAAAAAACCAAGCTGCCGATCCAGAAAATTGTGGATCAATACATGGGTTTTTACACGCCGCTCGTGCTGGTTATCGGCGCGCTCGTCTGGGCGTTCACTTACGATTACAACCGTGTCATCGCGGTGTTTGTCGTCTCGTGCCCGTGCGCGTTTATCCTTGCGACGCCGACCGCGATGGTCGCCGCGCTTTCCGCCGCCGCGCGTCTGGGAATTTTAATTAAAAATGTCGCCGACATCGAACTCGCCGCGAAAATAAATGCCTTCGTTTTCGACAAAACCGGCACACTCACGACCGGCCAGCTCGCCGTCAGCCGTCTCGCGCCGATTGGCGAAACGAAACCCGCCGAACTTTTGCTGCTTGCCGCGTCCGCCGAAAAATACAGCAACCATCCGACCGCCAAGGCGCTGGCGACGCTTGCAGGTGAAGCCGGAGTTCCGCTGGCCGAGCCGAAAGATTTTGCCGAAACTGCCGGCCGCGGTGTGAAGGCAGAGATCAACGGTGCGAAAGTTTTGGTCGGCCGCGCGCAATGGCTCAAAGACAACGGCATTGATGCGAGCTTTGAGAAGTCTGTTGATCTGAACGAAACCGAAGGGTGGAGTTTGATTTTCGTCGCGCAAAACGGCAAGTGCGTCGGCTGGGTCGGGATGCAAGACCAGACGCGAGCCGAGGCGAAAGAAGCGCTGGCCGAATTGAAAGAGGCCGGCGTCCGCCGCATCGCGATGATTTCCGGCGACCGTCAAGTCGTCGCCACGCGCGTCGCGAATGAAATTGGTTGCGAAGAGGCGAAGGGCGATTGCCTGCCGCAGAACAAGGTTGAATTTGTCCGCGCGATGAAATTGAAAGGCTACAAAGTCGCGGTCATCGGCGACGGCGTGAACGACGCGCCCGCGCTCGCGGCGGGCGACATTGGCATCGCGATGGGCGCGGCGGGCAGCGAAGTCGCGATCCACAGCGCGACGATTGCGCTGATGAACAACGACCTGCGCCGGCTGCCGTTCCTCGTGAAACTTTCGCGCAGCACACGCACCGTCATCAACCAGAATTTTGCGTTCGGCGTGTGCTTCATCATCGTCGGGCTGTCGGCTGCTTCGTTTGGTTTATTAAAACCAATTCCGGCGGCGATGTTGCATGTTGCCGGCACGCTCATCGTGATTTTCAACAGCGCGCGCCTCGTGCGCAAAGGCGAAGAGATGGAACATTTCCGCACCGAAGCCATCGCCGACAAACACGATCACGGCTCGCATTCGAAGCCGACGGGAGAACTGACGCCGAAGCTGGCGTGAAAAATGAAACCGTTTCAGGTTGTTCTCGACACCAACGTGCTGGTGGCGGCGATTCGTTCGCCACGAGGCGCGTCGTATCGGGTGTTGCAATTGGTGGGCGATGCCCGATGGAAAATGAATTTGTCGCCGGGACTGCTGTTTGAATACGAGGAAATTGCCCGGCCTTTGGTAAAAAATTTTTGGCCGCAGCCCGAACGGTTGGATGACTTGCTGGATTATAGGGTTGCCATCGCCAATCGTCCGAAAATTTCCTATGTCTGGCGGCCGATTTTGCGCGACGCCGATGACGACATGGTTTTGGAACTGGCCATTGCTGCGCGCGCGGATTGCATCGTGACTCATAATGTCCGCGATTTTGTCGGTGCGGAACGGTTTGGCGTTGGCGTATTGACCCCGGCGGAATTTCTGCGAAGATTGGAGGCAAGAAAATGACTGCCATCAATGTCAAACTGCCCGATTCGATTGCCCGAAAAGCCGGCGAGCTTGCGGCGAAGGACGGCGTGTCATTTGACCAGTTCATCAGTGCCGCCGTGGCCGAGAAAATTTCCGGCTGGCTGACCGAGGACGATCTTGACCAGCGCGCCCGTCGCGCAAGCCGGGAAAAATACGACGAGGCACTGGCGCAGGTGCCGGACGCGCCGCCGGTTCCTGGCGATGAATTGTGACTGTAATGATCTCCGTCGAGCATAAATCGTGGATGCCGAAAGTTGTCCGCATCGGATCGGCGGAATATGTGCCGCCCTACAAGCTGCGTCTGCGCTTCGACGACGGCCACGAAA
>DATCDZ010000137.1:0-4975 GCA_036510395.1 Verrucomicrobiia bacterium | reverse complement strand
GAAACCATTTGCGTTGACGGCGCGTTTTCGGGACGTTCCAGCAGCGACGCCAGCAGCCGCGTGCGGACGGGTTTTGTCAGGATGTGCGTGAGGCCGTGCAGAAACGCCTCCTCTTCCCAAGCCGACTCGCTGTAGGCGGTGTAGGCGATGATGGCGCACTTGGGATCGCGGCGGCGGAGACGCTCAATGACCCAGACCAGCTCGACATCCATCATGTCCGTGTCGAGGATGCACGCCGCGACAAGGCCGTGGACGAGCAACGGTTCGGCCTCGTCCACGTTGAGCCGGTGGACGACGCGGTATTGCTCGGGGCTCAACCCCGCGCGAATCGTCTCGGCGAAGGCGGGATGATTGGACAATGCCAAGATCGTTTTCATCACATTCCGAATTTACGGCGACTATGCTCGAATGTCATTACTAGCCATCTATTTTCCACAGCCACGCGAAAAGGTCAATGCAATCTTGTTACGGCAATGTTAATTTTCAAACCGGTCTTGCCAATTTCAGGCGAATCAGCTTCCCATCGTGCCAACCGAAGTCATCGTCATCCGGCGAAGTTACAGTTTGAGCAGCCATGAAAACGCTTTCGGACAAGGCGAAAATTGTGAAGTTGCCGTTTTTTTTCATAACGCTATCTTAATTGCCATGAGTTCGGTTCAAGAAATTGAAGCTGCCATTTCTCAATTGTCACGCGCCGAGATTGAAGAAGTTCGCGCGCGGATTGACGATTTTCTCGAAGACCAGCTTGAACTCACCGACGACGTGAAGGCCAAGCTCGATCAACCCCGCCGCGAACATCAGCAAAAAACCTTCGACATCACGCCCGAACTCGAAGCGTGGCTGCTCGAAGCGGCGGACAAGCCCACGACTCCGCTGACTAAATCCGACTTCGCCGCCATCCACGAACGGGTGCGCGCCAAAACCTCCGCCGCATGAGCGCGCGCAAGTCCGGCGATTTCATCGCGGACATGGAACGCCAGTTTGAATGGTATGCGGTCAATGCCGACTGGAACATCGCCGAACGTTATCTTGCCGCCGTCGAAGCCGCCTGCCAGTTGCTCGCTAAACATCCGCTGCTCGGCCGGTCGCGGGATTTTCTCATCCGCGTTTGCGCGACTGGCGATTCATCGCCGTCTTTCGTCCGTTTCAAAAGCACATCCTCTTTTACGAAATTTCTGGGGGTTGAACCGCCGGAAACGAACTGACGTTGCGAACGGCGACGGGCGAAAGTCCGGTGAAAATTGTGGAGTTGCCGTTTGCAATGTAGCGGCGTCTCGGCAGAGCGCCGCATTTCTAAATTTTCAATTTGCGACTTTCTGCCGAAAGCCACTACTATTTCAGAATGAAACCTGCGCCGCTCTCGCCGCAGCCAGAAATGCACCATCTGGCGCGCCTTGCACCGGAATTTTATCGCGGGTTCGCCGTGGTGCAATGGACGATCACGCTGGAACGCCGTGCCACCGGCTGGCTGGACGAAAATTTTCATCTGCATTTCCGCGAACTGCTGCTCCACGCCTCCGCACGCGAAGGTTTGTTCTGTCCCGTCTATGTCCTCATGCCCGACCATCTGCACCTGCTCTGGATGGGATTGCGCGCGGAGAGCGATCAGCGTAACGCGATGAAATTCCTGCGCAAACATCTGGCCTTGGAATTGGCGAGACGCTCACCCGGCGGCGTGGAATTTGAACTGCAAAAGCAATCGCATGACAGCGTGCTACGGGAAAAAGACCGGCTGCGCGGCGCGTTTGAAAAATCCTGTTTCTACATCCTCGATAATCCGTGCCGCAAGAAACTGGTGAATCATCCGCGTGAATGGCCGCATCTGGGTGCAGTCGTGCCGGGCTATCCGTTTCTGCATCCGCTGGCCGAAGATTTCTGGGAATCGTTCTGGAAAATTTACATGGAGAAAAGGGAGCCGGTGCCGGCGTAGCGGCGCGTCGGCAGACCGCCGCAAACTCGATGAAGGCGGCGTGCTGCTGTTCGTAGCGGCTCCTCGGCAGAGAGCCGCATTCATTTCTTTTTTAGATGGCGGCGCTCTGCCGAGACGCCGCTACGCGATTCTGCGCTTGTCGCCGGGGCGTTTGGAGTTACAATTTCAGCCGCCATGAAAATGCTTTCGGCCAGGGCGAAAATCAGCGGATTCACGCTGATGAAATTTTTCTTTATGTCGTCTATGCTCGCGGGAGTGGTCGTCGTGGGATGCAGCCGAAAAGATATTTCAACCGGGATGTCAGATGTGGTATCCGTCCCGCCCATAAAATTGCCCGATGGTTCTTCGCTCGCGGTGACTAATTTATCTTTTGGCAGCTATTATGGATTTACCTATGGCGGTATCCATGCGGAACACACCTTGGATCTTTGGTTTCAACAATCCGTCTGTCCTGACCACCAGATGCAACGCGATGTTTATTTTACCGTGGCAGATGAAAGCGGCATTGTGCATCTGCCGCCGGGCTATGGCTGCTATCACTTTTCACCGGCTGTGACAAATCGGATTGGGCTACGCACGGGCGACAGTCACTTCGACGCCTTTCCGCGTCAGGCCACCAATCTCACTTTTTATGTTCATTCCGTTGGTAGCAACAGCCAATGGGTCATTGTAGATTCGTTCAAACTGCCGAACCCCGCGCGCGGGAATTTTTCCAACTGGCCAGCCGAACCGCTGCCGGCCATCCGGCAAGACGGTTCGTTGGGATTCGCGCTCACTGCTTTGCAGGTCAGGCCGGGCGTTACAGAAGACTGGCCAAAAACTGTTTCCACCAATGATCCCGGCACAAGAATAGTTTTTCAAATGACGACCAATGGCGCGGCCACAACCGACTGGCAGCCGGAAAGCGTGGTATTGACCGATAACACCGGCAATCTGCTTTATCTCTGGGCCGGAGGAAGAGAGATGACGACGGATGGTCAGGGATTGTTCTTCGCCTCCAATCTTTGGCTGAACCCAACCGAATCTGCTTGGAAAATCCACGCCGAATTCTCTCACAAAGCCGGTTATGCGCCGGACGAAATTGTCATTATCACGAACGTGCCCACAAAACTGGACGCCTATCTTCCCTACGACGAGTTTACTGTGAAGCTCAAAGATGCCACCGTAAACGTCAAGCGCATCACTGGCGAATTCAATGGGTCTTGGGGCCACAATAATGCCACGGTCGAATTTGGAGTAACACCAAGTCAGGATCGTTTCCGTATTGCCTTAATCAAAGTCACGAATGACCGTGGTGAGGAAATCAGGATAACTCAACCCGAACGAGGCTATGGTGATTTCCGTGGCTACAATCAAGCTTCTTACGGACTTAAATTAACTAAAGATACCAAAATTTTGAACCTCACGCTGGCCTATCAAGAAAGCCGCTTTGCCGACTTTACGGCGAAACCGGAAATGATACGGCCAACAAACATTGGAAATTGATTTTTTCTCGCCCGCAGCGCGTTTTACAGTTTTACTTTCCGCCGCATGAAACAAAAAGCTTACGCCGCCGCGGGCGTGGACATTGATCTGGGCAATCGCGTCAAGGCCACGTTGCCGCAATTGCTCGCCAGCACGCATCGCCGCGAGGTGCTCGGCAAGGTCGGCGGCTTCGGCGGCCTCTTCGCGCTAGATGTGAAAAAATATCGCGAGCCGGTCCTCGTGTCGTCCGTGGACGGCGTCGGCACGAAGCTCAAGCTCGCCTTCGCGCTCGACAAGCACGACACCATCGGCGCGGACCTCGTGAACCATTGCGTGAACGACATCGCGGTGCTGGGCGCGGAGCCGCTGTTCTTCCTCGATTATCTCGGCACGGGCAAACTCGAGCCGCACGTCTTCACAGACATCATCAAGGGTTTCGCCCGCGCGTGCGCGGAAAATAATTGCGCGCTCATCGGCGGCGAAACGGCGCAGATGCCGGGATTTTATCAGGCGGGCGAATACGACGTGAGCGGCACAATTGTCGGCGTGGTGGAAAAATCCAAGATGCTCAACGGCCAGAAAACCGTGAAGCGCGGCGACGCAGTCATCGGCATCGCATCGAGCGGTTTGCACACGAACGGATATTCGCTCGGGCGGAAAATTTTCTTCGTGCAGTTGAAATTGAAACCGTCGAGCCGCGTGCCGGGCTTGAAAGGCACGATTGGCGAGGAGTTGTTGAAAGAACACGTCAGTTATGGGCCGCTCGTAAAAAAGCTGCTGGCGAAGTTTAACGTAGGACAGGCGTCGCGTCTGTCTCCATCTTCAAACGGAAAGGTTAGAGACAGGCGCGACGCCTGTCCTACGGTCAAAGCTTTCGCGCATATCACCGGCGGCGGTTTCGTGGACAACATCCCGCGCGTGCTGCCGAAATCGCTCGACGTGGTCATCAAAAAAGGTTCGTGGGACATGCTGCCGATTTTCAAAATCATCGAAGCCAAGAGCGGCGTGCCGGATGAGGAACTTTATCAGGTCTTCAACATGGGCATCGGCATGGTTTCAATTGTGTCAGCGGAAAAAGCGAACGATGTTTTGAAATTCATCCGCGCGCAGAAACACAAGGCATGGCTCATCGGCGAAGTTGTGAAAGGCAAGGGCGAGGCGCGGGTCGAGTAATTTTTAGCCACAGAGGCACCGAGAACACAGAGTTGAAAAACTCGTTCTCTGTGGCCAATATACCTAGAATTGGCGGCAAATTTTGGATTCCAATCCGGCGTCATCTGCGTAATCTGCGGGCAATGAATCCTCGTCCTGTTCCCATGAAAAACATATTTCTCACTTTGCTTGTCGCTGTGCTGGGCGTCGGCACCAGCCTGTCCGCCGCCGATCTGACGCTGTGGTATCAGCAGCCCGCCGCCGACAACCTGCCGATGAACGAGGCGCTGCCCATCGGCAATGCACGCATGGGCGCGCTCATTTTCGGCTCGCCGGCGCGTGAGCGCTTGAGCCTCAACGAAGACAGCCTCTGGACGGGCACCGACAATCCCAGCAGTGAAGACGGCACCATGGGCGCGTATCAAGTGC
>DATCDZ010000136.1:0-7588 GCA_036510395.1 Verrucomicrobiia bacterium | reverse complement strand
AATGATCCGCTGATTATTGATTCCATTGCGGTCATTGATCAAATTCTTAAACACGATTTGCCGCAAGGCCCGTGCTGGCGGCGCTACAATCACGATGGCTACGGTCAGAAAGTGGACGGCAGCGCTTACGACGGAACGGGTGTCGGCCGTTCGTGGCCGATTTTGACCGGCGAACGCGGCCATTACGAACTCGCCGCCGGACGCGATCCCATGCCGTTCATTGCGGCGATGGAAAAATTCGCCAACGCGGGCGGCATGTTGCCGGAGCAGCTTTGGGACGCGGACGATTTGCCGGAAAAGCACATGAAGTTTGGCGGCCCGACCGGTTCAGCGATGCCTTTGTGCTGGGCGCATGCGGAATACATTTCGCTCGTGCGCAGCGCCAACGACGGCGTGTGTTTTGATCGAATTGAGCCAGCTTTCCAACGCTACGTCGTCAAGCCAGTTAAAAATTTGCACGAAATGTGGAGCGCCCGTCATTCGATTCGCCGGATGTCTCACGGCAAAATCCTGCGCATCATCATTGCGGGGGATGCAACCATCGTCTGGTCTATCAACGGCTGGGCAAGCACCAACAAATCGGACGCCACTCATATCAGCGCGCTGAATTTGTGGTTCGCTGATCTTCCCACGACGAAATGCCCGGATGGTTCAGTGATCGAGTTCACTTTCTTCTGGAAAAAAGACCAGCGTTGGGAAGGCAAAAATTATTCCGTCACGGTCAGCGAAACAAGCAATGGCAAATAAGTGACCAGCGCAGGAAAACTCAATGAGCCATTACGATGTCATCATCATCGGCAGCGGTGCGGGCGGCGGCACGCTCGCGCTCAAACTCGCGCCGTCCGGCAAACGCATTTTAATTTTGGAGCGCGGCAATTATCTGCCGCGCGAAAAACAGAATTGGGACGCAACGGAAGTTTTTGTAAAGAACCGCTACGTCTCGAAAGACATCTGGCATGACAAGGACAACAAACCGTTTCAGCCGGGTGTGCATTACTTCGTCGGCGGCGCGACCAAGATGTTTGGCGCGGCATTATTCCGGTTGCGGCAGCAGGATTTCACCGCGCATCGCACCGCCGATGGCCTGACACCGGACTGGCCGGTCGGCTATGACGAATTTGAACCTTACTATACGCAGGCGGAAAAACTTTACAACGTCCACGGCCAGCGAGGCGATGATCCGACCGATCCGCCGGCCAGCGCGCCGTATCCGTTTCCGCCCGTCAGCCACGAACCGCGCATACAGGAACTGGCCGATAATTTGAAGCGCGCGGGTTATCATCCGTCGTTCGCGCCGACCGGCATTTTGCTCAATGAAGCGGATATGCCGCACAGCCGCTGCATTCGCTGCGACACTTGCGATGGATTTCCTTGTCTCGTCCACGCCAAAGCCGACGCCGAAGTCATCGCCGTTCGTCCCGCGCTAAAATATCCGAACGTGACGTTGTTGACGAATGCGCATGTGCAAAAATTGGAAACCAATACGAGCGGAAATGAAATTACTAAAGTCATCGTGGAGCGCGAGGGTCAGCGCGAAGAATTTTCCGGCGGCATCGTGGTCGTTTCCTGCGGCGCGGCGAACTCGGCGCGCCTGCTGTTGATGTCCGCCAACGACCAGCATCCGCGCGGCCTGGCGAATGGTTCGGACTTGGTCGGACGCAATTACATGTTTCACAATGCCATTGCGCTCGTTGCCTTGTCGCGGCACGAAAACGAAACTGTTTTCCAAAAAACGCTGACGGTGAATGATTTTTATTTGGGCGCGCCGGACTGCGAATTTCCGCTGGGCAACATTCAAATGCTCGGCAAATCCAAAGGCCCGATGTTTCGCGACGACGCGCCGAAATTTGCGCCGGGATTTTTGCTCGGCGAAATGGCGAAGCATTCCGTGGATTTCTGGCTCACGGCTGAAGACCTTGCTTGGCCGCAAAATCGCGTGACGCTCAATTCAAAAAATGAAATTCAACTGCACTATGAATTCAACAATCTGGAACCGCTCAACCGGCTGCGGAAAAAACTGGAATCCATGCTGGATCATCTCGAATTGCATCCGCATCTCATTCCGAATAATGCCTACATGAAAAAGCATATTCCCATTGCCGGCGTCGGCCATCAATCCGGCACCTGTCGTTTCGGCACCGATCCCAAAACTTCCGTGCTCGACGTGAATTGCAAGGCGCACGAACTTGATAACCTTTATGTCGTGGACACAAGTTTCTTTCCCAGCATCGGCGCGGTGAATCCTTCATTGACCGCCATCGCCAACGCGCTGCGCGTCGGCGACCATCTGCTCCTACGTCTCAAATAAAAATCAAAATGGCGCGACGCCGCGAAATCCTGACCGTATATGCCGCCGGCTTGATTCAAGGCGTGGCGCTGGTCACGTTTCCGGCGGCGAGCGCGGTGTTCACGAGTTCCAGCAACTATGGATTGTCTAGCACGGAATACGGCGGAATGTTTGTGCCGCAGGCGGTCATGGCCATTATCTCATCACTGCTTGGCGCGGGTTTGAGAAAACGTCTCGGCACCAAACTGATTTATCTTCTGGGGTTGTTCGCCAATTTATTGGCCATGACGCTGCTCGTCGTGAGCCGATTTGTGATGAAGGAACATTCATTGGCTTATGCGATTTTGCTGGTCGCCACGGCCTGCATTGGAATTGGTTTTGGATTCACCGTGCCGGCGCTCAATACATTTGCCGCCGCATTTTTTCCGCAAAAGGTGGACCGTGCGGTGTTAACGCTGAACGCGCTTTTGGGTTTGGGAACGGCGCTCGCACCGGTCTTTGTCGCGCTGTTTGTGGGACTCGGAATCTGGTGGGGTCTGCCCGTGCTTGTAGGGGTGCTGATTTTCGGACTGCTGTTGTTCAGCGCTGGTCAGACATTTAAGGACGGCGCAAAATCTCACGCCGCGCAAACGCCGAACGGCAAAAATAAATTTCCCGCACGGTTTTGGATTTTCGCCACGTTTGCCTTGCTCTACGGCGTGTGCGAAACCATGAACGGCAACTGGGCAGTCCCTTACATCACAAAACATTTTGGTGCGAGTGCAGTCATTGCGTCGCTCGCCCTGGCCATTTTTTGGAGCATGGTAACAGCCGGACGCATCCTGTTCGCCGCCATTGAAAAATGGTTTCCCGAAAAAATAGTTTGCCGGGTCTTGCCATTCGTGGTCGCCGCCGCTTTCGTTGCCACTGCGTGCGTGCCGAAAACCAATTCGCTCCTCGGCATCTTAACTTTTGCGGTGGCGGGCCTCGGCTGTTCGGCTCTGTTGCCGCTGACCATCAGTTTCGGCCAGAAAGAACTGACGACCATCGCCGCTTCGGTGGCGGGCGGACTGATTGCGTTCTACCAGGTTGGTTATGGCATCGCCGCTTTCGGTGTCGGCCCGTTGCAAACGTGGGCGGGGTTGGATTTGAACATCCTCTATGGCGGAACAGCGGTTGTCGCCCTTGCGATGGCAGCGGTGTCCTTCGTCGTCACGCGAAAACCCTCTGCGCCGGTTTAAGATTTATCTCAATTATCACTGGCTAGTTTCACTTCGCTCAATTCTCTTACGCGGACTGATGCCGGACCTCGGATCGGAAAATGCATGAGATAGGCTCTGGTGCCCTCGATCTCCGTCTGCCAGCCCCACTCGCATTTTCGGCTGCTGTAAAATGTGTTGAACGCAATCTTTCCGATGAAACAAACCACTTTCGGCCTGTAATTCCGAATGACTCTTAATGCCCGACTTATACCTGCCTGCTCCTCACCCTTTTTCAGCTCTGTTACGTCTATCGTGGGCCGATCAACCAGATTCACAAAATTCAACCCGTATTCCGGCAGAAACTTTTTATCATAAATTTTCTTGAGCAATTGATCGTTTTTCAGATCACTTTCTGCTTCCTGAAGTAATCCGGCCCGATTCAGCAGATACCAAAACATTTTGTTATTGGAAAAAGGCACGCCACGCCGATAAGAACCGGGATGCGGATTTATTCCGATAAACAGTATTCTTGCATTCTTCGATATTTTATAAACGATCATTGATGTTAGTCATTCTAACTTGAGCGGCAACTGGTCGCGTTTCAATGATGCCTTTTTTATAGGTAGCTGCAAATTTTCAGCCGGATAAGTAATCTTGGTGCCCCGGACCTTGGCAAAGGGAGTAAGCGTATGAACCTGACGACGAGTCAGGCTCATGATGTCCTCTGTGCGGATTTTCCGAACCAGCAACGCATCGGCGATGAGCGAGCGATGACAGCGCCAAGGCACCGCTTCGGCGCACATGATCGCAATTTGTTCCTGCGTGGCCAACTGGATCAATTCTTCGAGACTCGCCTCAAATTCCGGCGTTTGCATGTAATCCGCATAACCTCGAAAGGAAGCATTGCGCCAGCCCACATTGAGTGAATCGGGTTTCGCATGACGCAGGCCGCCGAGTCCCGGCATATGAACATAGCCCAAGCCGGCTTTCTTTAATTCTCCGGGCAACGAATCTTTATTGAACTGCGGGTTGTGCCGGGAGCGGGGAATCGTCCGCACATCTGCCACTAGAGAAACGGCGTGCGCTTGCAGCAGACCGATAAACTCCTCAAGCGTGCGCGTGGAGTGACCAATCGTCATCACCAGCGGCAAAGCTTCTTTCTTTGGCGCGTCTTTTTTCACGCCATCTCCGGATTTTTTAATTCTTCGCGCGCTCATGATTTGCTTTTGAGCCGCTTGAGCGCTGACCCTTTGTGCATGGCCAGATGATCGGTCGTGTCGCTATTGATCAAATACTGCGGCTCTTCCTTCGAGGCGCGGACCGTGTAACCCTTGAACGTGATAGCCGAGGTGATTTTTTTCTTGATCGTTCCCTGGACATGGCCGGCTTCCGAGTTCCACCCCACATGATTTCCAACTTTGAAGTCTTTCTTCATTGGTATGATTTCCTATGTTTGATTTGCGTTTTTTCAGGTCAGGAGCGAATCCTCGTGAGAATCATCTTGAACCGCTTTAACGCCTTGAGGGTGTGCGGCTGATTCGCGGGCAGGAGAATCATCTCCCCGCCTTGCAAGCGATGTGGCTTGCCAGTAATGCTGATTTCCGTTTCACCTTCGAGCACATGCACGAGCGCATCAAACGGAACCGTGTGTTCACTCAATCCCTGTCCCTCGTCGAACGCGAAGAGGGTCACGCTGCCAGTTGGCTTCTTGACAATTTCGCGGGTGACAACGGAGCCATTCTGATAGTTCAACAACTCGACGGCCTTTGTGACTTCGCCACCGGGGACCGAAATGCTCTTTCCTGCGTGATCGTTCATAAAATTCTAATAAGAATATGCTGGCGAACTTTGCGATGCCAATGGGGTGTTCACCCCATCCAAAGGTTGCGGAATCGCGATATGCTTTGCCCATGAGGAAACAAATTTTGATATCGGATTCTCGCTGCCACAAACCACTTTCGTTGAAAGAAGAAACACAATTTGTGCCAGGCGGAATCGCCAGCCTTATCGTTCTGGCAGCGTCCGATGAATAGAAGCAAACATGTGGTTGTTTTGGGCGCCGGCTTCGGCGGGTTGATGTTTTGCAAACATTTTCAAATGGCCGATGCGCGGCTGACGGTCGTGGATCGCACGAATTATCATTTGTTTCAACCGTTGCTTTATCAGGTGGCCGCCTGCGGACTTTCCGCACCGGAAATCGCCCAGCCGATTCGTTCCATCCTTTCCAACCGTCCCGACATCACCGTGCTGCTGGACAAGGTGACGGGTTTCGACCTCTCGCAGAAACAAGTGTTCCTCGAAAAAAATACCTTGGAATACGACTACCTCGTGCTGGCCCTGGGCAGCCAGACCGGCTATTTTGGCCATCCTGAATGGGAACAATTCGCGCCGGGATTGAAGACGCTCGATGACGCCCTGCGCATCCGCAGCCGTGTTCTGCTGGCGTTTGAAAAGGCAGAAAACGAACCGGACGCCGTCGAACGCGAAAGGCTCATGACCATCATCATCATCGGTGGCGGCCCGACGGGGGTGGAACTGGCCGGTGCGTTCGCCGAACTGGCGCGAACGGTTTTGAAGCGCGATTTTCGCCGCATTGATCCGACGCAGGCGCGCATTCTCCTGATCGAGGGTTCGCCCTTTGTGCTTTCAAATTTTCCACAGGAATTGTCCGAAAGCGCCCGCCGCCAGCTCACCGCTCTGGGGGTGCAGGTTCGCACTTCGACTCGGGTGAAGAACCTCCGCGAAAATGAGGTGGAACTCGACAGCGGCGAAATCCTTCGCGCCGGAAATATTCTGTGGGCGGCGGGCGTTTCCGCCACGGCACTGACGAAAAAGCTCGGCGTCGAACTGGACAAGGCCGGGCGCGTGAAAGTGGATCCTGATTTGAGCGTGCCCGGCCATCCGGAGATTTTCGGCATCGGTGACATGGCGCTCGTGGTCAATGAGGACGGCATCCTCGTTCCCGGTGTTTCTCCGGCGGCGATGCAGATGGGACGGCACGTCGCGCGGATTATCGAAAACGAAATTCGCTTTGGAGCAGGCCATGCGCTGCGCCGGCCGTTCAAGTATTGGGACAAAGGAACCATGGCCACCATTGGCCGGTCGGCGGCGGTGGCGTGGATTGGCAAACTCAAAATCTCCGGATTGATCGCGTGGCTGGCATGGCTGTTCGTCCATCTGCTTTTTCTGGTTGGCTTTCGCAACAAACTCGCCGTGCTGCTGCAATGGACCTATTCGTATTTCGCCTACAAACGCAGCGCCCGCATCATTACTTACCTGCCGCCAGAAACGGCAAATGAAAAATCACCTGTAAAACCTGTGGTTTGATGGCAAAGGCGTGACTTCGCGTTGCTTTTTGATTTTAGTAATTCGCTCAAAACGGGGTCGCCATGTTCTCCGACTGCGAAAGCAATTTGCGTTTTTAGATGCGATTCAATTTTTCCGTTTTGATTCGATGAAAAAAACAAAGTATCTGGAACCGGCCAGGCCGATGGGCAGCAAAAATACCAGAAGCAACATCCAATCGCGCGCTGTCTGATACCGGAACATTTCCACCGCGAGAATGAGCACGGCCAGCAGCAGCAGGACTAGCGAAATGCCGCGATGAAAACGGTTCAACTCCGATTGCAACCACGCATCCAAACGGCTTTCCAATAAACGGCCATCGTCGGAGTCGGTGCAGTCTTTTTTGCAGTGGCAGGCGTTGCACTTGTCCGCCGGAGCGCGATAAAGCGCAATTTTGCGCTCGAAGTCAGTTTGTTCGCGTGTCAGATGATGGCCGGCGGGACATTCCCAAACATCCATGTTCTTTTTGTAGGTGAAACCGGAATTGCGGAAATGTTCCGAGCGGTGATGCGCGTGGCGCGCGACGAATTCCAGAATCACCGCGACTCCAACCAGCAACAATGCGTAACCGCCGGCCAGCATGACTTCGATATGGATGCCGTGAAACATTATTTTTGGGGCTGTCCTAGACAACTAGGTTAAAAGCTGGTGAACCCATTGATTTAATTGGGTTAATTGGGTTTGCGGGTTTGGGTTGTTAAAACGCCACTCGCATTCCTTCAAGAATAGCGGGAAACGGGCTTTGGGCACACCGTTAAATTTACGCAGATGGCGG
>DATCDZ010000135.1:0-14366 GCA_036510395.1 Verrucomicrobiia bacterium | reverse complement strand
GACCCAACACGTCCGTTTTCAACACCTGTTCTTCTGCCCCTGTCGTATTCGTCATAGCATCTATGCTACGATTCTTATGACTTCACTGAATAGAGGTGCTACGCGTGACGCTTACGCCCTACGGGCTTTCATAAACGGTGTAGCGTCGAGCCTGCGGCTTTCAGAATCAAACCGCTGGCTTGATTTCCGGTTCGCCGCGTGCGCCGTGCCAGAAGCGCAGCACATAAATGGTTTCCCGGTTGGAAAAAATTTCGTAGATGATCCGGTATGCTCCGTGGATGATTTCGCGGACGGCTGGCTCGCCAATCTCCGGCACGACGCGGCCAAGTTCTGGAAAAGCGGCGGTGGCAAGCGCGCGGTCAATCAATTCATTTCCAAAAGTGCGGGCGCGTCCGGGATTATCTCTGGCGATGAAGGTGACGATGTTTTCCAAATCGTCCTGCGATTGCGGCGTGAGGATTACTTTGCAGCCCATGAGTCAACCAATTTGCGGGCGTCTTCCGCCGGAATCCCCTCGCGGCGGCGGCCCTGTTCGCGCGCGGTCTGGATGCCAGCGAGCAATTCAATCTCACGCGCGATTTCCGCCAGCGGCATTTCTTCCGGCAGTTTGTTGACAAACTCTATGACTGTTTCTCTGCTGCTCACACTGGAATTATCATTCGCCGCCGAAAAATTGCAAGTTGAACGTTTTTTCTTCGTGCCTTTGTGTCCTGGTGGTTAATCTTGTCGGAGAAATGTTCCGTGAATCGCTCCAGACCAAAACCGCGCGGCTGAAAAAATCATCGCCGTTTTCCAGATTCAAAACGTCGGCTTGTTTCCGATTCGCCCCTTGCGCCGTGCCAAAAGCGCGGCGCATAAATGGTTTCCACGCCGGGAAAAGCGCTGTCCCTGCCTTCCAACTGATACATACTTTGTGGTCACATTTCGACGCGGTGACGCGCGGCCTTCTTGTCAGCGTGATGTGATTTGTCGGCGAGCATTTTTTCTTTGGCGCGGCGCGAACGCTTGCGTTTCTGGCGGCGGATTTTTTCAATCTCGGCGCGCTGCGCGGCGATGAAGCCGTTTTTCCGTTCTTCAATCTTGTCGAGCAGCAATCGCCGCGCGATATAACGGTTGAGTCCCTGCTGGCGCGTTTCCTGGCATTTCACCTGCACGCCGGTGGGACGATGGATCAACATGACGCAGGTGGAAACCTTGTTGACGTTCTGCCCGCCGTGTCCGCCGGAGCGGACGAAAGATTCCTCGATGTCCGCCTCGCGCACGCCCAGCGTCATCATGCGCGCGGCAAGCTGGCTTTCTTTTTCGAGGCTGACGGGAAATGCGCCCATGGCAAAAATATAAAATTTACTGCGGCTCCGGCCCTTGCGTCACTTGCGCCAAATCATTTGGGCGAAGCCATTTTGCAAAGGCGTTTTGCACGTCGTTCGTCGTGAGTTGCGCGTAAATTTTCCCGGCGTGAACCGGTTCGTCGAGCGGCATGCCGAGCGCCGAGTATTTGAGCCAGACCTGCGCGATGTAATCCACGCTGGATTCAAACAGTGGAATGTCGCGCAGCAGCATCAATTTGGCCTGATGCAGCTCGTGTTCCGAAACCGGCCGCGCCTGGATTTCCTTCAGGTCGTTCAAAATCACGCCGCGCGCCTTGAAAACATTTTGCGGGTCGCAGGCGTATTCCACTTCATAAACGCCGCGCGTCTGGCCGATGTCGAACGACGAGTCCACAAAATAAACCAGCCCGCTTTTCTCGCGCAGGTCGCGATACAGCCGTGTCGCGTAAAATCCGCCGCCGAGGACGTGATTGCCGAGTTGCAGCGCGTAATAGTCCGAATTCGTCCGCGTCAGCCGCAATGTCTCCGCCAGCGTGATTTTGTCCTGCACGCGGCTGGCGTCGGGAACGTGCGTGGCGGAGGCCGAATTGTCCGGCGCGGGCGGAAACAGCGTGTCCGGCTTTTCGCCGTAAGATTTCCAGCCGCCAAAGTATTTTGAAACGACGGCCACGGCGTTTTCCGACGAAATTTTCCCGATGACGACAATCGTCGCCAGATCGGGCCGAAACGCGCCCGCGTAATAATTTTTCACGTCGTCAATCGTGAGCGCGCTGACGCTGCCGGGCGTCGTCTGCCGCCGCGCCGGATCGCCCTGCGGAAACAGCGCGGTCGTCAAGGCGTGCCCGGCAATATGATCCGGGCTTTTTAATTCGCCGGCGACACTGGCGGCCAATTGCTTTTGAATAATTTTGAAATCGTCTTCGGGCAGCGCAGGCGAAAGTTCGTTGTCTGCGAGCAATTGCACGCCGCGGTCAAATTGCTCCGGCAGAACCTGCAGCGAAAAATCCGCGCCGGCCGATTCGTTCGCGCCAATGTCATCGAGCGCCTTTTGAAACGCGAGCCGATCCAGCGATTTTGTGCCGTAGGAAAACAATTTATCGAGCGCCTCGTCCACGCCGTCCTTGCCGTCGGGCATCTGCACCTTCGGATTGTTTTTTACGCGGCCGTAAATGCTCACGCTGTCGCTGACGGTTTCAGGCTGCACGATCAGCTTGATTCCATTGGGCATATTCGTGACGAACGGATTGAGCGTCGTTGTGGGGACCGGCAGTTGCCCGGTGATTTTCTGCGCCCATTCCGGCAATTTCACATCCGCGCTTGCGGACGAAACGAGCGATTCGCCGCCGCCAAAACTTTTCCCGGAAATCGGCTTGTCCGACGGCGTCGGCGTGAGAATCGCTGTGATGGCATGGTCAAAATCCAGGTATTTTTTGGCGACGCGGTCTACGTCGGCGGCGGTGACGGCGCGAAACAGGTTGATGTCGTCGTCCGGCGAGTTGCGGTTTTCAATCGCGACTGCGGTTGACCACGCGGAAGCGAGGCCGTCAATGGAATTTTTTTGCAGTTCGGCGCTCAAGATTTCGCGGCGCTTGGCGGCTTCAACCAGTTCGGCGCTGACGCCATTGGTGATTTCGGCGAGCAAAATTTGTTTTGTTTCGTCCAGAAGATTTGTCGAATCGCCGCTCGCCGGAAAACCGGCAATCGCGTAGCCGAGGCCCGATTTCTGGAGTGTGTCGTAGTCAAATTCCGCGAAGAGCGCGTTGCCGTCCGGCACGAGGCCGTAAAGTTTTCCGCGCCGGCTGCTCAAAACATCGGACAGGATTTGGGCGGCGGCAAAATCAGGATTGTCCGCGCCGGGAAAGCGGAACGTGACTGCGGTCAGGCCGTAGGGCAGGTCGGTGTCGAGCTTGAGCATTTGCGGTTTGACCGGCTGGAAATTGAATTCAGGCCGCGCGGGCAGCTTCTTTGCGGGGATTTCGCCAAAAACATCTTTCACCTGCCCCAAAACTTTTTCCGGCTCGACGTTTCCGACGACGACGAGGACGGCGTTGTTCGGCGCATACCATGTGTTGTGAAAGTTGCGGAGCATGGCGTCGGTGGTTTTGTCGAACGACGGGCGCGTGCCGAGCGGGCTGTGTTCGTAAGGAGTGCCTTTGAAACTCGCGTCCAGAAGCTGCTCGTAGAAAACGTATTCGGGATTCGACAAATCCGCCGCGACTTCCTGCTCGATCGCGCCGCGCTCCTTTGTCCAAAGCGATTCGTCGGGGAGCAAATCTTTCATGCGCGCGGCCTCGACGCGCAGCGCCACGTCCAGATTTTCGGCGGGCGTGGTGAAGAAATACTGCGTGACGGCCTGCTGCGTGTCGGCGTTGTCATCGCCGCCGAACGCGGCGGAAATGGCGGCGAGCTGGTCGGCGCTCAAGCCGGGGCTGCCGCGAAACATCATATGTTCGGTGGCGTGCGCCGTGCCGGGAAATCCGGCGGGCGCCTCGTCGGAGCCGGCCCGGTAATTGACCATCGTGGTGACGACGGGCGCGAGGGTGTTGCGGACGATGACGACCTGCAGGCCGTTGGGGAGCGTGGCGCGCAAAACGTTCTTTGCGCCCCCGGTGAAGAAAAAAATGAGGGCGGCGGCAAAAATGAGGGTTAGCAGGATGAGACGCGGCAGTTTATCGTTGGCGACCATAAATTCAATTGTTCTGACAAACGATAATCGCGGGGCGTTCAAGCGCTAGTCAAAAGTAATCAACCCACGCAAGGATTGCCGGCCCGGACGCAGGAACGCGCGGAGAAATTGAGCTTGGAACAGTTCGTGGCATTGACGGGAAAACTTTTTAGCCGCAGAAAAATAAACCAGATCAATCTTCAATTTTACCGTTCACTGAAATGATAAAAGACGAGCCGCTTTCTGCAAATTGTGCTTTTTCAATGATTGCTGGAAAACATTTTGTAAATTTTTGTGCCTGATCCCAAAACTTCATATCTGTCCAGCCAGGTTTTAAGAAAAAAATTGTGTGCCCAGCTTGTTTCCACGCGTCAACTTCCTGTGGATTTTTCTCAATGCGAACATCGGCTGTGACAATAATCCAATCTTCTTCTTGAGCGAGCTGCCGCATCCAGTCAATGTCATCCGTCTTTGCTGGAAACCGTTCTTTCAAATGAATTACTTGATGGTCTGGAAAAATAAAACCATTTAGCCCTTTGGCGATTTTTGGAGCCAAATTATTGTCGAAGAAAAATTTCACGCTGCGAGCGACTGCTCGTATTCAACAGCTTCTTGCACAGATTCGGGACGAATTTCATACCAACGAGCCACCTCTTCAAACGATGAGCCATTGGCCTTATAGCTCCTTGCCAAATTTTGTGTAGGTATTCCTTCGGTGACAACCGTTGGCTGGCCGAAATTTTTCCGAGGATCAACTACGATGTGGCGGTCTTTCCCAAGTGGCCACCAGCGTTCAAGCATCGTCCCGTCACGAAACTCTAATTGTTTGAGAAATGGCTTTGTAATTTCAGCAAAGACACGTTGGTCGGTTGCAATTTCTTCAAGGCAATCTTCGCCGGTTTCCTCGTGCAAGTCTCGAAATATCTGGCGGCCATCCGTAACAAACTGTTTTGTGCAAAAAGGATGATTTGTATCACTGTAAATATCTTGAGCCTTTTCCCGAACTTTATGAATCACTGCCCATGACATACCTACATCCAAGAAGACGGCAACAAATTTAACCTCAATCAAATCCAAAAATCCGAGGGCGACTTTGTTTTCGATGGACGGCAATTGACTTTCCCAAAGCGGAGGATAATTTTTTTTTCGTAATTCAGAATGGTAACCGCGCAGCCAACGACGAATGCGCTCTTTCGATACGCCCGTGAGCCGCGAAGCTTCAGCAACGGTGTAAATTCCCGTATTGAGGTATGTTGTATTGTTTTCCCTCATAAAGTTATTCACAGCTTGTTCACAAACAACTTAACCATGAAAACCGGCTGGCTTCAAGAGAAAACGGCACAAGGGGGTGCGTGCTTTCCAATATCAATGATTATCAATAAGATTGTCCGACACGGAGTCAGTTAATTTTTTATGAGCGAAGAAATTTTTGACACCGTCAACGAGCGCATGCGCTTGATTTATTCCGCCGTTGCAATAATTTGATTGCATGAATGTCGCCTTGCCGCGAAGCCTTGAAGATTATGTGGCCGAACTGGTTCAAACCAGCGGTTACAAAGGTTCGGACGAAGTCGTTTCGGAAGCGTTGCGCGAACACCAGTCGCGCCGGCAAATCCTGATGACGCCGGAATTGGAACGACTGCTGGATGAAGGTTTGGAAAATTTGGAGCAGGCCAAAACGACGGACGAATTGCGCCGTTCATGATTCGCGCCAGATTCAGTCCAAAAGCCGCGCGCGATTTGGACGAAATTTTTCGGTTCATTTCTTCCGACAATCCTGACGCCGCGCAGCGCGTGCGCGAGACAATTCTCGATATCGCCGATTTCCTTGCGCAAAATCGTGAGTTCGGCAGAAAAATTCGCAAGGCTTCTCCGCGTCACGCGCAAATCCGCTGGTTTGTCGTCCCGAAGTTTCGCAATTATTTGATTTTCTACCAGCCGTTTCAGGAAACCGTCATGGTGGTTCGTGTTCTGCACGCGGCACAGGATTGGACGCGATTTTTTCCGCCGGCAAATTTATGAGCGAAGAAATTTTTGACATCGTCAACGAGCGCGACGAGGTGGTCGGGCAGAACACGCGGCGCGAGGTTCATGCGCGCGGGTTGTGGCATCGCGCGGTCCATGTGCTGGTGTTCAATGCGCGCGGCGAGGTTTTTCTCCAGAAGCGTTCGCTGAAAAAAGACATCGCCGCCGGCAAATGGGATTCTTCGGCGTCCGGCCATTTGGACAGCGGCGAGGATTATGACGCGTGCGCCGTGCGCGAGGTGCGCGAGGAGATCGGCCTGCGCCTGCCGCAGACGCCGCAGCGGCTGTTCAAAATTGACGCGTGCCAGGAGACGGGCTGGGAATTTTGCTGGATTTACCGCTGCGAAAACGAAGGGCCGTTTGTCTTGCATCCCGATGAAATCGAGTCGGGCGCGTGGTTCTCGCCGGACGCGGTGACGAAGTGGGTGAACGAAAAGCCGCAAGATTTCGCGAGCGCGTTTGTGCTGATCTGGAAAATATTTTTAACCACGGATGAATGGTGGTGGAGTCCACGACGTGAATGAGCCGTTTTTTGAAATGGAAGGCGGAGCGTGGCGTGCGGATGCCGGCAAAGCCGGGCTGGAGCGTTTGCAAATGTTCCAGCACCGCCCAGAAGAGTTGCCCGGCCATTTTCGGATCGCCGGTGCGGTTGGCGGACAAAAAATTGTCCAGGTGAAGACGGGGAGACAGGCGGAGCTTGAAATCATATTCGCGGGAATTGAGGAGAAGACCTGCCGCGACGGGCACGAGCATGGCTGGGGCTCATTCCAAAGAAAATTAGAGACTCCTAACGGCGTCTCCTACATTATTTTCCCATGGCAATTCCGCCGCCGACATCGCGGGTGATAAAAAATCCGAAGACACACAATCTGTTTTTTGGAATGTCATGGCGTTATCATTCTGGTTTGCTGAACAAAATCGGCGAGAAAACATGGAAGGGACGCGAGGAGTTTTTGCGCGTGAAGCAGGATGAGGCGAAATGAACGGGACAACGCAAATCAGCTTCGTGATTCCTTGTCACAACGAGGCGGAGAATCTGAAACCGCTCGCGGCGGCGATTCGCGCGGCGGCGGAGCCGCTCAAATCGGATTACGAAATCATTTTCACGGATGATTGCAGCGCGGACGATTCATGGGCGGTGCTGAAAGAACTGGCGGCGGATCCGAAAATTCGCGCGCAGCGGTTTGCGTTCAATTGCGGGCAATCCGCCGCGCTTTGGGCGGGCATGAAGTCGGCGCGCGGCAGATTCATCGTCACGCTCGACGCGGATTTGCAGAACGATCCGCAGGACGCGCCGAAACTTCTGACCGCGCTGGAAAAATTCGACTGCGCGTGCGGCACGCGGATCCAGGCGCGCAGCCACGGCGATGGTTTTGTCCGAATCGCGTCGTCGCACATCGCCAACTGGGTCCGCAACAAATTGTCCGGCGAAAACATTTCCGACGCCGGCTGCTGCTACCGCGCATTCAAGCGCGAGTGCATCGCCGATTTGAAATTTTTCAAGGGGATGCACCGGTTCCTGCCGACGCTGTTCAAGATCGAGGGTTTCACCGTCACGGAAATTCCCGTCGGCCACAATCCACGGACTGCCGGCCAAAGTCATTACGGCGTTTGGAACCGGCTGTTCGCGTCGTTCTACGATCTGCTCGCGGTGCGCTGGATGAAACGGCGGATGTTCAAATACAAGATTGCGGAAAAAATAAATTAAGGCGGCCTTCATCCGCAATTTTATGCGGAAAATGGAATTGTGGTTTTCCGTTGAATCAGCCATAAATTTTCGATGCTCGCAAAGGTCTGTTCCGCCGCGCTCAACGGCATCGAGGCGTATCCGATTGAAGTCGAGGTCAACGCCGGCTATGGAGACACGCTCGTCGTCATCGTCGGCCTGCCTGACGCCGCCGTGAAGGAATCGCGCGACCGCGTCTCGACCGCGCTGACAAATTCCGGCTACAAATTTCCGATGGGCCGCACGACGATCAATCTCGCGCCCGCCGACGTGAAAAAGGAAGGGCCGAGCTTTGATCTGCCGATTGCGATCGGAATGCTCGCCGCCAGCGAACAGATTGAAACGGATCAATTGGATCATTTTGTCATCACCGGAGAACTTGCACTCACCGGTGCGGTCCGTCCGGGCAAGGGAATTTTGCCGATTGCGCTCCGCGCGAAGGCCGACGGCAAAACCGGAATGCTCGTTCCGGCGGAAAATGCGGCGGAAGCGGCGGTCGTTGCCGGCTTGCAGGTGATTCCAGTTCAAAACTTGCGCGAAGCCGCTCAATTTCTCGAAGGCGAAATCAAAATCGCGCCGGCGAAAGTGGACATCGCAAAACTTTTCGAGCACGAACATGAGGATGATTGCGATTTTGCCGAAGTCAAAGGCCAGGAAAATGTAAAACGCGCGTTGGAAATCGCGGCGGCGGGCGGACACAATGTTCTGTTGATAGGCCCGCCGGGAACTGGAAAATCAATGCTGGCAAAACGGCTGGCGACAATTCTTCCGCCGCTCACTTTGGACGAAGCGTTGGAGACAACGAAGATTCACAGCATCGTCGGTTTATTGAAATCAGGACAGGCGCTCGTCACGCAGCGGCCGTTCCGCGCGCCGCACCACACCGCCAGCGACGCCGGTTTGCTTGGCGGCAACATCAACCCGACGCCGGGCGAAATTTCGCTCGCGCACCACGGCGTTTTGTTTCTGGACGAACTGCCGGAATTCAAGCGCAGCGTCCTGGAGACGATGCGCCAACCGCTTGAAGAAGGCCGCGTGACAATTTCGCGCGCTGCGGGAACGATGACATTTCCGTCGCAATTCATGCTGGTCGCCGCGATGAACCCGACGCCGGACGGAAAAATGCCGGGCGAGAGCAAAAGTTCTCCGCGCGAAATTCAAAATTATTTGGGACGGATTTCCGGGCCATTGCTCGACCGCATAGATTTGCACGTCGAGGTGCCGCAGGTGAAATTTCGGGAAATTTCCGGCGACAAAACAGGCGAGACTTCGGCGGAAATCCGTAATCGCGTCATCGCCGCGCGCCAGCGACAACAGAAACGATTCGCGCACAAACCGAAGATCACCTGCAACGCGCGGATTGGTCCGAAAGAACTCAAGGAATTCTGCGCTCTGGACGACGCAACGAAGGAGTTGTTGAAAATGGCGATGGCGGAATTGAATTTCAGCGCGCGCGCCTACGACCGCATTTTGAAAGTGGCGCGGACGATTGCGGACCTGGCCGGTTCAGGCAACATTTTAAGCGAGCATATTTCCGAGGCGGTGCAATACCGCTCGCTCGACCGGCAATTGTGGGTATGAGTTGAAGGCGAGGGTCGAATCCCATGGAATACGAGGCGGGGCGGCGAGAAACTTAGGCCGCAATCTCCGATGACCGACAAGCCGGATTTCATTCCCCCACGAGGCCATACGGCTGCACGGTGTCCTCGCCGAGATGCCGGGGCGCGGCCTTGAGCGAGATGGTGAAGGCGACGGTGTAATCTTCCGGGCCGACGCCGTTGTCCACCGCGCGGAATGTCAGCGCGCCCGTCCAGCTCCTCATGTCGCGGTAGATGGTGTAAAACTGCTCCTGCAGGCGGCCGGTCTCGGCGTTGAAATCATGCACGGCGCGGAACCCCCAGTTTTCGTTCATCTTGTAAAACAGGGTGCTGGTGAGGAAATTGTCGCCGGCGTCCACGAACCCGGGGCGCGTGTAATAGTGGCCGATTCCCCAGCTCCATTTGTCGTTGGGCATGAGCGTGAGCTGGTGGGACGACAGGTTGAAATGGCCGTCGTTGACGTCATAGCGCGTCTGTGATGCGAGCGTGATCCAGGTGCGCGGGCGGAACGTGAGGTCATTGTAAATGTCGCTGAACGTCTGCTGCGTCGCGTTCGGGACGATGCGCCAGTCCATCAAAACATTCCAGTCGAGAAGATTGTCCACCTGGCCATTGCGTTTCGTTTGCAGCGTGTTGCGGATGCCGAAGCGGATGACGTTCTGGCTGTCAATGGAATCAATGTCGTTGTAATCGGGAAATTGAACCGGCAGCAGCAGCGGGCTGGCGGTTTCGGAATCGAACTGCGGCAGTTGCGAGAACGGCACGCTGGGATGCGGCACATAAACGTAATTGACCGACGGCTCGATGATGTGGCGCAGGCCGTTGATCTGCAAAAATGAATTCGTCGCGCTTGCCCAAAGCTGCGACGCCTTGAACGACGCCTCGATGCCGGTGTTGAAGACGGTGCGGACGGCGGCGGCGTTTGTCCCGCCCGGCCCGTTTTCGGAGCCGTAATAAGTGAACCGTCCGCCGACGCGCGGCGCGACGTTGAGCCAGCCGAAAAATGTCCACGGCAGGAGGATTTGATGATAAGTGTCAACGCGCGCGGCGGAATAATCGAGGTTGGTGTTGGCGGCGGGGCCGTTCGTGTCGGCGAAAAATTTGCGGTAATAGCCGGCGGAACTTTCGCTCTCGTAAAATAGCGGCGTGTCGAAAACCTGCTGGCGCAGGCCGGTGAGTTTCACGTCCGGCAGCCGCTCTACCTGGTCGAAGAAATTGTTGAGCTCCGGCGTGGCGAGCGCGTCGAGGCTCCAGTTTTCAGAATGCTTGCCAGCCTCGACAAATGTGTCCGGCTGCGGATTCTCGGTGTAGTCGCCCTCAAAAAAATCATGCATCATGAGCGGGTCGCTCTGGTAATTGACGAGTGCCTTCACGTCCAGATTCGTGGAGGGCGTGGCCTGCCAGCCGAAATAAACGCGCTGTCGGTTTTCGGGAATCGAGCCGGGATTCACCAGGCCGTTGGTGAACGTGTTCGGATTTTTGTCGTGCAGGTAATAATACTTGAACGTCCCGCTGCCCCACTGGCCCAGATGCAGGTTGAAGTCCGGCCCGATTCCCGGCCCTCGGTCCGTGCGATAGTCCAGATGGAATTTGCCGTCCAGCGCGTCGCTATACCACCAGGTGTAGTCGCTCAACAAAAACGCGCCATACTCGCTGCGGTAGCCGCCCACAAAATTCCAGTTGTTGGCGTGCGGCCCCAGGTTGCGGTGGTAATACGGAAAATAAAACGCCGGCACGCCGTCCACGAACAGCACCGCGTTCCATGCCTCGATATATTTGTCGGGGACAATCGTCACGCGGCTCGCACGGATGCGCTCGGCCGGATCGCTCACGTCATCCGTCGTCACATAAGTGTTGCTCACGGTATAGACGTGATTGCTCATATCGCCGGCCAGTCCGGTTCCAGCGGCGAACACCGGCGATTTGCCCGTGCGGAACCGGTCGCTCCGCATCAGGTGCGTCTTGAAGTTGTAGGTGATTTGCTCGCCGGTCCAAATCTGCCCGCCCTGCCGCTCGATGCGCACATGGCCGTCCGCCACCGCCTCGCCCGTGTCTTCGTTGACCGCCACGGTGTCCGCCGTCAACACGGTGTCCGCGTATTTCACATAAATGCCGTTGGTGCCGGTCACCGTTTTGCCGAGGATGTCCGTGTCCAAAACTCCGACCGGCGCTCCGGGAATGATCTGGTTCAATCCGCCAAACTCCCACGCCGGCGGCTCCTCCGCCAATGAAACCAATGGAAAAAGCGCGGCAAAAAAAATCAGCGTGACAATGGGAGACAATCGGCTCATTCGACGCGGGCAATTAAACAGAATGAAACGGAACTGCCAAGAATTTTAACCACCAAGACACAAAGGTTTGCCACCGAGGCACAGAGCCACAGAGAAAACAAAAATGATTTTCACTCTGCGCCTCTGTGCCTCTGTGGCCAATTCAGTTCTTCTGCGGCCAGAACGCAAACGCCACCGCCGCCACGATGCATACGAACGCGGCGAAATGGTTCCATCGCATTTTTTCGCCGAAATAGAAAAACGCAAAGACGACAAAAATCATGAGCGTGATAATTTCCTGGATGATTTTGAGCTGGAACGGTGAATAGACCGAATTGCCCCAGCGGTTGGCCGGCACCTGAAAACAGTATTCAAAAAATGCGATGCCCCAGCTCGCGACGATGACCAGCCAGAGCGGCGAGCCTTTGAATTTCAAATGTCCATACCACGCGAACGTCATAAAAACATTCGAGCAGGTCAGCAGCAGGATGGGCAGCCAGCGGGATTCAGTAATTGAGTTCATATGTTTATTTATTTTTTAACTTATTGGCCAAGAGTGTCCCGGACAAGGTGAAACCGAAGTAGCAGAGTTGAATTCTACGGCGCATGAAGCTCTCGTTGCCCAGGCGCGCCCGGCTTTCAACTGGATGAGAACGCCAAGTTCAAGGATGTGGCGGTCCTGATCATGGTGAGCGATAAAGATGGCTTTATCGGCAGCGTGCAGCGTCTGGACGAAAGAATGAAGTCGTTGAACATTCCGCACGAATACATTGTGGTGCCCGGCAAGGATCACGGCGGCATCATCATGGGAGGCATGACGAATGTGTTCCAATTCTTCGGACAACACACCAAGCCGTAACATTTGAAACGATTCCATTCCCGGGGTTTGAGAACGGCAAAATCGGAACGGTTATGCAAGCCGTTTCAGGCTTGCGGCGGCATTGTCCCCGCCGGTGCGATTGTGCTGGAATAGTGGTGCGTGCGAGCGGTGTTTTGACCCAAGTTTGGCATCGTCGCAGTCAAATTTTTCTTTCCACCTCTGCAATCGTAAGCTATTCTGCTCCCTAATCCCCGATGTTCCGTGGCGGTCATGGGCAGAGAGTCAACTGGCAAATCTTGGTAAAAAGTAAACGAAAGATAAATATGAAAAAGAAAATCGGTTTTGTGATAATGCTTGCAGTGATGTTCGCGCTGCCAGCCATGTTGATGGTGGCTTGCAAGTCGCAATTTGCCTCTGCTGCTACATCGAGGAGACCGCAAGGTCCATGTGACATCTACGCCGCCGCTGGCACACCCTGTGTGGCCGCGCACAGCACCACGCGCGCCCTGTTTGCCGCCTACAATGGGCCGCTCTACCAGGTCTTGCGCCAGTCGGACAACAAAACCTTGGACATTGGCATCGTCCCGTCCTCGGCGAAGGACGCGGGCGGATACGCCAACGCGGCCGCGCAAGACGCTTTTTGCGCCAACACCTATTGCTGGATCGCCAAAGTCTACGACCAGTCCGGCCATAAGAACGACATCACCCAGGCACCACGCGGGCCCGCAGGCGTCGTCATGGCGATGGGTGGCTTTAACAACGTTCCGGTCGCCGACTGGGCGCCGGTGACGATCATGGGCCACAAGGTCTACGGCATCTTCATCGCGCCGGGCATGGGTCTGCGCAACGACAACCCGCACAGCACCGCAGTGGACGACCAGGCGGAAGGGCAGTATTGGGTTGTGAACGGACATCATTACAACGGCGGCTGCTGCTTCGACTACGGCAACGCCGAGATTGACAGCCACGACGACGGCGCAGGCACCATGGAAACCGCCTACTTCGGCAACGCCACCCCTTGGTATCACGGCCCTGCGCCCGGCCCGTGGATCATGACCGACCAGGAGAACAATCTGGTGGGTTGCGTCAACACAAACAGCAACTCCAAAGTCTGCAACCTGCCGATCATCACCTGGCGTTTCGTGACCGCCACGGCCGACGGCGAAGCGCACCACTGGAGAACCATGGGCGGCGACGCGCAATCGGGCGAGCTGACGACCATGTTCGACGGACGGCGCGTTGACCGCGGTTATGATCCCATGCGCAAGCAGGGAGCCATTGACATGGGCAACGGCGGCGACAACAGCAACGGCTCGGACGGAACCGTCTATGAAGCCGCGATGACAATCGGCGGCACCTTCCCGACGCAAGAAACCCTGCAGAATGTGCAGGCCAACGTTGTGGCGGCCAAATATGATGTGGCGCGGTTGAGTTTGACGCCGGCATCAGCAATTGACGCGCCGCCCGGATTACAGACGTTCTCACCTGGCTCCTCACAGGAGAGCACCGTAACGTTCAAGAATGTTTCGGCATCGCCCGTGGAAGGAACCAAGTTGAACATTACGTTGCCCGCAGGTTGGACCTCCGTGGTTTCCGGCGGCACCGACACTTCAAAAACTTTTGCTGACCCGGTCGCGCCGGGTGAGACCGTGAGCGCGACCTTCAAAGTCACGTCAGGTTCGGCAGCTTTCAACGGCGACCTGATTGCCAACGCCTCCTGGTCGGCGAACGGCCAGACGCAAACCGACACGGCGCTTGAAAAGGCGCGGAACATCAGCGCGGTGAAAATCAACGAGTTCGCCGTCAATTCGACAGACTCGTTCATCGAGCTTTACAACGCCGGCGGCAGCGACGTTGACCTTTCCGGCTGGAGCCTGACCGAGCACGCGATTGCGCAGTCCGTTTTCTCCTCGGTGAAAATTCCAACTGGGACG
>DATCDZ010000134.1:0-29579 GCA_036510395.1 Verrucomicrobiia bacterium | reverse complement strand
GCGGCTCGCGGGGACGCTCGCCCCACCTTATTTCGCCGCAGATTCGCCGTGCAATAAATCCGCGATACGCTTCACGAGGCGCGGTAAATCCAGCGGCTTGGTGAAAAAATCGTCCGCCTGCATCACGGCCGTGCGCTTGGTGACTTCGCTCGTGAGCGCACTCATGAAGATCATCGGGATGTTTTTCGCGGACGGCTGGCGGCGCAGGATTTCGCTGACGGACAGGCCGTCGAGGTCGGGCAGAAGGATGTCCATCAGGATGAGGCTCGGTTTCATCTGCCGCGCCTGGCTCAAGGCGTGAACGCCATCGTTGGCCACGATCAGTTCATAACCCTGCCCCGCGAGCTTGTATTGCAACAGCTCGATGAAATCGTTCTCGTCATCCACGAGCAAAATCCGGTTCGCCATGCTGCCAAGTTAGCCGGAAGCGCGCCAACCACAACGACGGTGACGTTAAGGTGACGTGACGAATTGGAAACGAAAAATCGGCGGGGGAAATGCCTGCGCGTTCAAGGCTTCGCGGGAGGAGCCAGTTCGTCCGGCAATTTTACGAGAGGCAGTTCAGCCGGCTTGACGCGGCGCACGCCGCCGATGACCGCGATTTCGCCAACGTCATTCAGTCCCAGGCGCGGGCGCTTGTCGAGGTAGTCATAAATGTCCTGCCGCAAGATTTTGCCGTCGGGGCTGACCACGGAGTAAGTGAACGTCCTTGCGCCGCTCTGGTAAATGACGTGCAGATTGCTGAAGTGATCCAGTTGCTCCTCCGGCCTGCTGAATGAAACCATCGGGCCGATGGCCGAGATCTTGAACACGCGTGATCCCGACTGGTCGCCCACCATGACATACATCCGCAGTTGCTGGCGAAGGTAATTCGCCTCTTCCAAGGTGTATTTGCGGATTTCCGGCGCGCGGTTTGTCACGCCCGGCGGCACCGGCATGCCGAAATCCTGCGACCATAATTCCGCGCCGCTGATCACGTCGAACCCCTTCGGCGGGCTTGGGTAGTGCTTATTCCAGGCCTTGATGCGCAGCATGGCGGTGATGCGATAATGGCCCTGCCGCTTGAGATCAAAATACGGCTGCAAGTCCACGCGCTTGGTGGCGACCTCGGACGAACCCAGGTCAAATTCGCCCAGCACCGGCACGTCGGAATTTTTTACCACGATGAAGCCGTCCTCCGATTCCACGCTGAACGTGAGCCAGTCCGGATCCGCGCCGAGATGCAGCGTCTGGCCGGAGCGGTTTGTGATGCGCACGGCCAACGGCAAAGTTTCGCTCGGCAGGAATTGATCCTGATCCAGGACAACCGCCACGTCAACCTGCGCCGACGCGCGGCAAAACGCCAGCAGCACCAGCGCGAGGATGGGCAATGAAATTTTCATTTGAACGCGGATAATCTAAACGGCCTTGGGCACGTGGCAACTGTAAATTGAAACCTATTGGTTCGGCGACGGTGAAACCATGTGCTGTTGTTCGTAGGCGTCGAAGCCTTTTCCGTCATTGCCGGAATAAATAGTTTGCGCGCTGCCATCGGCTAACCCATAGACTCGCGACCAGAGGTCTTCACCGGGATTCTGGCGAGGGGTTTTTTCGAGGAAAATTATTTTGTCCGGCATGGAACCGTTCACCAAACCGGGATTTACGAATTCAATCGCATCCAGTCCGACTCCGTTAAAATTCGTCACGCCACCAAGTTCGTTTTTGATCTGGTCGAAATTGGTTGCATACTGACCGTTGTTATCTCCGGCATAGATTCTCATTGCAAGTCCAAGCTGCTTCATTGCATTCACGACATGGATTTGGTGCAGCTCGAATAAATCTTCCGACGAAATTTGTCCTGTTTGATTTGGGGCGGTTGAAACATGGGATTGAAGCTGCCGGTTTTCCTCGCGCAATTTTCCAAGCTCATTTGTCTGCCGCCGAAGCAATCCCACTTCTCCGCGCAATTTCAACAATTCGGTGAACTGCTCGTCCGGCAGCGATTGAGAACTTTTTGCTTGATCTGCGAGATTTGAAAGATTTTCGTTGTCCGCCTTCAATTGCGCAACTTGCTGACGCAATAATTCAGCGTCCGCGCGCAACTTTTCCTGCACCTGACGTTGCTGAAACAAAACCACAGCGCAGGCGATCAAAACGGCTACGGCAAATCCTGCCATCAAATTTTTCATTGCGATTCCCAATTACGCGTCGCCGGAGATAAAACCTCAAGAAAAATCGGATTTGACAACGCAGCCAAAATGCGCCAGTCTCTCCGTGAACTGACTGCACAAATTTTCCCTACCGTATTGAGGACGACCTCGAAACATTAGTGGAAATCCCATTTTGAACCAATCCGGTCGCAATTCGTCCAATGCGTGACGGCTTTTGCGGCCACTGACGCCGGAAGGCAATTGAAAACCCAGCCAGTTCGAAATTATCTTAATTATGCCAAGAGTCTATACGAGAAAACCGAAAGCGAAACCGGACGGGCAAATTTCCCCCGCCGTTGAAGCGCCCGCGCCGGTCGCGCCGCCCGCCGAGGAAACTCCCGCCGCCGCCGCGCCCGAACAATCCGGTTCGGATGATTTGCGCCCGCCGTCCACGCCGGTCGAGCCGACCAACGATGGCGAGGCGAAATTCGAGGAGCGCCGGGGCTATCAGCGCGACAAGATCGCCGCGTCCATCAACATCGCCAAATTGCAGGCGATGTCCATGAACGACCTGAACAAAATGGCGCGCGAACTGGGCGTGGAAAATTTCGGCACGATGCGCAAGCACGAGGTCATCTTCCACGTCCTCCAGAAAAACGCCGAGCGCGCGGGAGTTTTGTTTTCCGAGGGCGTCCTGGAAATTTTGCCGGAGGGCTTTGGATTTCTCCGCTCGCAGAGTTTCAATTATCTGCCGTGCCCGGAGGATATTTACATTTCGCCGTCGCAAATCCGCCGGTTCGATTTGCAGACGGGAAATCTGATCGCGGGGCAAATCCGTCCGCCGAAGGAGAAGGAAAAATTTTTCGCGCTGCTGAAAGTCGAGGCCGTGGACGGCGAGGAGCCGGACAAGGCGAAAGACAAGACGCATTTTGAAAATCTCACGCCGCTGTTCCCAAACAAAAGATTTATCCTGGAAACTGCGCCGGAGGAATTGAACACGCGCGTGCTGGACCTGGTCTGTCCGATTGGCAAGGGCACGCGCGGACTCATCGTCGCGCCGCCGCGCACGGGCAAAACGGTTTTGATGCAGAAGATGGCCAACGCCATTTTGAAAAATAATCCGGAGACTTATCTGTTCATCCTGCTGATTGACGAGCGGCCGGAAGAAGTCACGGACATGGAACGTTCCTGCAAAGGCGCGGAAGTGATTTCATCCACGTTCGACGAGCCGCCTGAACGCCATGTGCAGGTCGCCGAAATGGTGATTGAAAAGGCCAAGCGCATGATCGAGCACAAGCGCGACGTGGTGATCCTGCTGGATTCCATCACGCGCCTCGCCCGCGCCTACAACACGGTGCAGCCACATTCCGGAAAAATTTTGTCCGGCGGTGTGGACGCCAACGCGCTGCACAAGCCGAAACGGTTTTTCGGCGCGGCGCGCAACATCGAGGAAGGCGGTTCGCTGACCATCATTGCGACGGCGCTGGTGGACACGGGTTCGCGCATGGACGAAGTCATCTTTGAAGAATTCAAGGGCACCGGCAACATGGAGGTGAGCCTGGATCGCGCGCTCGTGGACCGCCGCATTTTTCCATCCATCAACATCGAACATTCCGGCACGCGCAAGGAGGAGCTGCTTTATCACCCGGACGAATACAGCCGCGTGGTGCTGCTGCGCCGCGCGCTGACGGGCGTGCCGCCGGTCGAGGCGATGGATCTGCTTCTGGGCAAACTCAAAAAACACAAGAGCAACATCGAATTCCTTCTGGGCATGAGCGTGAGCTGATTGTCGCCGCGTTTTTTAGCGCGGCGATAATGTAGGAAACTCGCGGATCGCAAATCCGTGATGCAAACGGCTGCAAGCCGGCACTGCGTTGGCAAATCAAACTGCGCGCGTTCAAACGGATAATTCAAACAAGTGTTTGACAAACGGCCTCCGTGAAAATAAATTCCCCGTCCAATGAAACGGAAAATTTTTGTCGCGGTGGGGATCTTCGGGTCAATTTTAATGCTGCCCGGCTGTGCGCAGAAACAGCAAATGGCCGCGCCGCCGCCGCCGGAAGTGGGTGTGGTCACGATCCAGGCAGGGCCGCTGCCGATCACGATGGAATTGCCCGGGCGCATTGATGCGGTGCGCACGGCGCAAGTGCGCGCGCGCGTCGCGGGCATTCTGCTGAAGCGCGTTTTTGAGGAAGGCTCGGAGGTCAAAGCGGGCGACGTGCTGTTTCAAATTGATCCCGCGCCGTTGCAGGCCGCTTACGACAGCGCGAAGGCGTCGCAGGCGAGCGCGCAAGCCAATGTGAAACAGGCGCAGTCGCTGGCCGACCGTTATGAAAAACTGGTGAAAATCAAAGCGGTCAGCCAGCAGGAATATGACGCCGCCGCCGCCGCCGCCGCGCAGGGCAACGCGAGTGTTTCGGTCGCCAAGGCCGCGCTGGAAACGGCGTCGCTTAATCTCGGTTATGCGACGGTGACCGCGCCGATTTCCGGGCGCATCGGCCAGGCGCTGGTGACGGAAGGCGCATTGGTCGGACAGGGTGAAGCGACGGAACTGGCGGTCATCCAGCAAATGGACCCGATTTATTTTGATTTCACGGAATCGAGCACGGAGCTTTTGAAATTGCGCCAGCAATTTGACAACGGCCAGCTTAAAAAAGTCGCGCCTGACGAAGCGAAAATTTCTTTGCTGCTCGAAGACGGCACAACATACCCGCACGAAGGCAAGCTGCTTTTCTCCGACGTCACGGTGGACCCGACGACTGGCATGGTGACTTTGCGCGCGGAATTTCCGAACACAAATGATTTGCTGCTGCCGGGAATGTTCGCCCGCGCGCAATTGGAGCAGGCCGTTGACAGCAACGCCATCGCCGTGCCGCAGCGCGGCGTGACCTACGGCGCAAACGGCGAGCCGACCGTCATGGTGGTGACGCCGGATAACAAGGTGGCAGTCCGTCCGGTGGTGGTGAGTTCGGCGGAGGGCAATAAATGGATTGTGACGGGCGGATTGAAGGCCGGCGAACGCGTGATTTTGTCGGGACTGCAAAATGTTCAGCCGGGAATGACCGTTATACCTGTGCCGTTTGATTCCACCAACGCCCCAGCGGCTGACGCTTCCAATTAAGGTAAAGAGAACTGCCATGCCACGATTTTTCATTGACCGCCCAATTTTTGCCTGGGTCATTTCGATTTTGATTCTGGTCGCGGGAGCATTGTCGCTGACCAAACTGCCCGTCGCGGAATATCCGAGCATTGCGCCGCCGTCGGTCAGCATCACGGCGATATATCCCGGCGCGTCCGCCGAGACGCTGCAAAACACCGTGACGGCCGTGATCGAACAGCAATTGAACGGCATTGACGGCCTGCTTTACATGTCGTCGGTCAGCCAGTCCTCGGGCCAGTCCCAGATTACGCTGTATTTCGTGCCGGACACGAACCCCGACATCGCCCAGGTGCAGGTGCAAAACAAACTGCAACTGGCGATGCCCAACCTGCCGGCGGCGGTGCAGCAGGAAGGCGTGATCGTCGCCAAGGCCACGCGCAACTTCCTGATGTTTTTCACGCTGTCGTCCACCAACATGGATGAAATCGCGCTGGGGAATTTCATCGCGTCCAAAATGCTCGACCCGATCCGCCGCGTGAACGGCGTCGGTGAAGCGGACTTGTTCGGCACGGAATACGCAATGCGGATCTGGCTGGACCCGGCCAAGCTGGACAGTTTTGGCCTGACGGCGGCCAATGTCATCAACGCCATCCAGTCGCAAAACGTCCAGGTTCCGGCCGGACAACTGGGCGCGCGGCCGGCGGCCAATGGACAGGAATTAAATGTCACGCTGGAAGGCCCGACGACGCTGAATACGCCGGAACAGTTCGGCGGCATTTTGCTGCGCGTCAACCCGGACGGCTCGCGCGTGTTGCTGCGCGACGTGGCAAGAATCGCGTTGGGCGGACAAAATTACACCACGCAGGTGCATGTCAACGGCGAGCCGGCGGCGGCGGTCGGCATCAAACTCACGCCCTCGGCCAACGCGCTGGCCACGGCGAATGCGGTGCGCGCCAAAGTCAAAGATATGTCCAAATTTTTTCCGCCCGGCGTCACCGCCAATTTTCCCTATGACAGCTCGGCGTTCGTCCGCATTTCCATCGAGGAAGTCGTGTTCACTTTGGTCATCGCCATCGTGCTGGTATTTTTGGTGATTTACCTGTTCCTGCAAAATCTGCGCGCGACGTTCATTCCCACCATCGTCGTGCCGGTCGCGTTGATGGGAACTTTCATGATCATGCGCCTGACGGGATTTTCGATCAATGTGCTGACGATGTTCGGCATGGTGCTGGCCATCGGCCTGCTCGTGGACGACGCGATTGTCGTCGTGGAAAACGTCGAGCGCATCATGAGCGAGGAAGGCTTGTCGCCGCGCGAGGCGACGCGCAAATCCATGGGGCAGATCACCGGCGCGCTCATCGGCATCGCGCTCGTTTTGACGGCGGTGTTCATTCCGATGGCGTTTTTCGGCGGCTCGGTCGGCGCGATTTACCGGCAATTTTCGCTGGCGATGATTTCGTCCATGCTGTTTTCCATTTTCCTGGCGATGTCCTTCACGCCGGCGCTGTGCGCGACGATGCTCAAGCCGGTGGAAAAAGGTCATCACCACGAGAAAAAAGGCTTGTTCGGCTGGTTCAACCGCGGTTATGCCGCCAGTTCTAAAAAATATCAAAATTGGGTCGGGCGAATGCTGGCGAAAGCGCCGCGCTATTTGTTTATTTTTCTCGCGATCGTCGTGGTGATGGGCTGGCTGTATGCGAAATTGCCGTCGTCATTTTTGCCGCAGGAAGACCAGGGCTATTTTATCACGAGCATCCAATTGCCTGTCGGCGCGACCCAGCAACGCACCTGGGACGTTCTCAAAAAAATGGAGCAGTATTACATGAAACAACCGGAAGTGCAGGACGTGATTGACATCGCGGGATTCAGTTTTAACGGCCAGGGACAGAACGCCGGCCTGGCATTTGTCCATCTCAAGGACTGGCGTCAGCGCCACGGCGCGGCGCATCATGTGCAGGCGATCATTGCGCGCGCGCTCGTGGCGTTTTCGCAAATCAAAGACGCGATTGTTTTTCCGCTCAATCCGCCGCCGATTCCCGAACTGGGCACCGCCGCCGGTTTTGATTTTGAACTGGAAGACCAGGGCGGTCTTGGCCACGACAAACTCATGGCTGCGCGCAACCAGTTGCTCGGCATGGCCGCGCAAAATCCCGACGTGGCGCAAGTGCGTCCAAACGGCATGGAAGACACGGCTGAATTGAAAATTGACATTGATTGGGACAAGGCCAGCGCGCTCGGCGTCGCGCCCGCCGACATTGACAGCACGCTCTCGGCAAATCTGGGTTCCGCCTATGTCAACAATTTCGTGGACGGCAGCCGCGTCCAGCAGGTCATCGTTCAATTGGACTCGCCTTACCGGATGCAGCCCGATGACATCGGGAAAATGTTTGTGCGCAACGGCAGCGGCACGATGGTTCCGCTCTCGACATTCACCATGTTGCGCTGGACTTACGGTTCGCCGCGGCTGGAGCGTTACAACGGATTTCCGTCGCTGGAAATTGTCGGCGCGGCGGGGCCGGGCAAAAGCTCCGGCACGGCGATGCAGGCGATGGAAAACATGGCCGCGAAATTGCCCGCCGGCATCGGTTACGAATGGACGGGACAATCCTACGAAGAACGATTGGCCGGCTCGCAGGCGCCAGCGCTTTACACCGTTTCGCTGCTCGTCGTGTTTTTGTGCCTGGCGGCGCTTTATGAAAGCTGGGCGATTCCCGTCGCCGTCATTCTCGCCGTTCCGCTGGGCATTTTGGGCGCGCTGCTGGCCGCCCATCTGCGCGGATTGCCCAACGACGTGTTTTTCAAAGTCGGCCTGATAACGACCATCGGCCTGGCGACCAAAAACGCCATTTTGATTGTTCAATTTGCGATTAATTTGCAGGAGCAGGGCAAAAGTTTAATCGAAGCCACGCTCGAAGCCGTGCATATCCGGCTGCGCCCGATTTTGATGACGTCGCTGGCGTTTATTTTTGGCGTGATGCCGCTGGCGGTCAACACCGGCGCGGGTTCGGCCAGCCAAAATGCCATCGGCACCGGCGTCATCGGCGGCATGGCGGCGGCGGTGCTGCTGGGCATTTTCTTTGTGCCGATCTTTTTTGTCGTCGTGCGCCATATTTTCAAAGGCAAAGTGGAGCGGCATCATCCGCCGGCAACCGAAGTTTCCGGCGATTCCAACGCCAACCATTAAACGCATGAACAAATTTCTTTTACCCATCGCGTTGGCCGCAGTGATATTGGCCGGTTGCACGATGATTCCAAAATATCAACGGCCGCCCGCGCCGGTTTCAAACAATTGGCCGGAAAACGCAGGCACGAATAATTTGCCGGATTCCACGAACACCGTCGCCGACATCGGCTGGCGCGAATTTTTCCGCGACCCGCGATTGCAAAAAGTCATTGAATTGTCGCTGACGAACAATCGCGATTTGCGCGTGGCCGTTTTGAATGTCGAGCAGACCCGCGCGCAATACCGCATCCAGCGCGCCGCGCTGATTCCCACCGGCAACATCAACGCCACCGGCACGCGCCAGCGGACGGCATTTGGCTACAATGGCAGCGGCGGCGGCGGCACGACCTTCAGCCAATACAGCGTGGAACTCGGCGTTTCGTCCTACGAACTCGATTTGTTCGGGCGCGTTCGCAGTTTGAAACGCGCGGCGCTGGAAAATTATTTTGCGTCGGAAGAAGCCCGCAAGAGCGCGCAAATCGCGCTCATCGCCGAAGTCGCCAATCAATATCTCGCCGAACGCGAATTGGATGAGCAATTGAAGATGACGCAAAACACACTCGGCACCGTCCAAAAATCCTACGATTTGATCAAAGCCAGTTACGATGCCGGCGTTTCTTCCGAATTGGATTTGCGTTCCGCCGAAGCGCAAGTTGAAACGGCCAAAGTCAACGCCGCTTCTTACGAACAACAGTGCGATCAGGCGCACAACGCGCTCGTCTTGCTCGTCGGCGAACCGTTGCCTGGTGATTTGCCGCCGTCGCAACCGTTGGATGACCAACATTTGCTGGCCGGTTTGCCGCCGGGACTGCCGTCCGATTTGTTGCAGCGCCGGCCCGACATTCTTGAGGCGGAGCATACATTGAAAGCCGCGAACGCCGACATCGGCGCCGCGCGCGCCGCATTTTTCCCGGCCATCACGCTCACCGCCGGTGGCGGCACGGCGAGCACGGCGCTCGAAGGTTTGTTCGCGCCCGGTTCGCAGGTCTGGAATTTCTCGCCGCAAATCAACTGGCCGATTTTTGAAGCGGGAACCTGGGCTGGTTGGGACGCGGCCAAAGTGAACAAGCTCATCCAAGTGACAGATTACGAAAAGGCCATTCAAACCGCGTTCCGCGAAGTATCGGATGATTTGGTCGCGAAAAAATTCCTGGACGAGCAACTGGCCGACGGCACCGCGCTCGTGGACGCGCAGCAGCGTCGTTTTGAACTTGCCGACGCGCGCTACCAAAACGGCGTGGACAATTATTTGACCGTGTTGACGGCGCAACAAGACCTTTACGGCGCTCAACAAAATTTGATTGCGACGCAATTTGCCCGGCTGTCCAACTTGATCGGCCTTTATCAATCGCTCGGCGGGGGCTGGCGGGAAAACTCGCCGCATTTGTAAATTATGAATGAAGATTCCCCGAAGCCTGAACCGCCGCAACCGGTGCCAGAGAAAAAAGACAATGACAAGACTCTGCAAAAATTCAATTCGCCCTTTTTCATCTGGCCGGCGGCGGTTGCGCTCGCCGTTCTCCTGTATTTCGGGCTGTCGCTGCTCGCCGACGCGCTGACGCGCGAATCCACCGACGACGCCTTCATCGCCGGGCACATCGTTTCCATCGCGCCGCGCATTGACGGGCAGGTTTCAGCCGTTCACGTCTTGGACAACCAGATGGTCCGCTCGAACGATCCGCTCGTGGACATTGACCCGTCGGATTACTCCATCACCGTCGCGCAAAAAAAATCGGCGGCGGAATCGCAGGACGCGAACGTCAAGACCGTCCTCGCGGCGGACGAGTTGATGCGGAAGAAAGTCGCGACCGCCGAGGCCTCCGCGCGCAAGGCGCAGGCCGATGCCGACGCGAGCGCTGCGGACGCGAAACTTGCGGCCATGAATTTCGACCGTGCCAAAACCCTCCTCGCGGACAAAACGGTTTCGCAGCAGGAATTCGACGCCGCGCAGGCAGCGGACAATTCGGCGCAGGCGGATTTGATTTCCTCGCAGCAAAACACGGCGGAGGAAAATTCCAAGGTGGACGAGGCGCATTCGCAGCTCGCTGCGGCGGAGGCGGAAGTCGGTCTGGCGAAGGCGCAATGGGAGGAATCGCAGACAAACGTCGCGTCGGCGCAATTGAACCTGTCCTACACGAAAATTCTCGCGCCATGCGACGGGCACGTGACGCGCAAGCAGGTTGAAGGCGGCGATTATCTTCAAGCCGGGCAGCAGATCATGTCCATCGTGCCGGCGGAAATCTGGGTCGTGGCGAATTTCAAGGAATCGCAGTTGAGGAAAATGCAGCCCGGCCAAAGCGTGCTTGTGGCGATTGACGCGCTGGGCGGCAGAAAATTCCGCGCGCACGTTGACAGCGTGCAGGCCGGCAGCGGCGCGGCATTCAGCCTGCTGCCGCCGGAAAATGCTACGGGCAATTTCGTGAAGGTCATCCAGCGCGTGCCGGTGAAAATCCTTTTCGACGAGCCGCTGCCCGCCGATCACACGATCGGCCCCGGCCTTTCCGTGACGCCGAGCGTTCAAGTCAGCAAGTTCAACGTGCCGGATTATATCACGGCGATTGTCGCAATCATCCTGGCGTTCGCGGCAACGGTCGTGTTTCGATTCATTTTGAACCGCAGGACAAACGGCGGTTAAACTTCAATCATGCGCCAGATTTGTCCGGACGAATCCGGCTAAATGGAATTTCGCAACATCAACCCGTCGGGCGGAGAATGACGTTCGTCGCGAACACGAGGATCATCACGACGCCGATGGCGAATTTGCCGATGATGCCCGCGAGCAAACCGATTGTCGCGCCCAAGCCGGCCTTCAACGCCATCTTCAATTTGCGGTCGCCGAGCAATTCAAACAGCGTCGCGCCAAAAAACGGGCCGAGGATGATTCCCGGCAAATTGAAGAACAGCCCGACGATGCCGCCGATCACCGCGCCCAGCATCTCGCGCCAGGTCGCGCCGAATTTATTTGCACCAAAAATGCCGGCCAGAAAGTCAAATGCCAACGCCGTCGCCGTCAGCGCCGCCAGAATGAGCAGCACCAAATTGCTGGCGCTGTCCTGCCCGAAACATAGCCGGTGGACGGCCGCCGCCGCCAGCACGACCAGTGTGCCGGGGAAACCAGGCAGCAGACTGCCAATCAATCCCGCCAGCATCACCAAAAGCGCGAGGCTCAAGCCGATTATTTCTACCGTCGTCATGAATGGCATTGTAGCAGCGAACGTGAGTTCGCTCCAATTGAAATGAGCCGGCTCACGTCGGCTGCTACGATAAATGAAATGCCGCTTCGCTGGTGCCGTCTGCAAATGGTGGTGTCGCGGCGCTGGAAATTTATTTGTAGGAGACGACGTAAGGAGTCTCTGATTTTTTTATTTGAGTCTCGTCACCTCGACTCCTACAAAATTAAAATGGTGGCCGTTCGTAAGAACCTTGATTTGGTTTGGGTTTGGTTCGACAAAAATGTCGCGCCGACGGCGCTGTTCAAAGACGCGAATCTGGCGAAATGAACGAACTGGTTTAATTTTGTGTCAGAGTTACAATCGTTCAATGAAGCCAAAAATCATCCTCTGTCTCGCACTTGTTGTATTCGCATTTGCTGCGCAACGCACCTACGGTTTTGTGGCAGAAATTCAAATCAATCACACGAACCTTAAAAAAGATTATTCCTTTCTTCAAATCAGTGCCGTGCGGATCTCCTACACGAATAATGAAACAGTGTTTTTCACGGTCACCGTGACACCCAAAGAAAAACAACAATCAGAATATTTTTTAGGGCATCTGAGAATCAGTGACACAAATACTGGCAGTCAAGGTTTCATTGCGCAAACTTCAGTGGCAGCGAGAATGGTTCCCAAAGGGTCGCAGTCAAAATCTATTACGTTCCAGTTTTTGGTCTCGGCTAAATATCTTGAAACATCTGAATTCAGAGTCGAAGAGATAGCCAGCGAATTCGCTTCACCTACGGATTATTGTTTTAATTTGAAGGAATTTGCCGATGACAAATAATTTTCTACATTGGAGCAAACCATGAAGCCCAAACTCATCCTCTGCCTCGCGCTCGTTTTGAGCGGCGGTTTGTTTGGCTATTCCAACATTGCCCGCGCACAAGACAAACCAGACTGGTCGCCGATTAAAATGATAGGCGAAGTGGCAGGCACATTTGCAGTGCCACCGGAATATCGTCAGAAACTTAATCTCCCGGAACGAATTGCATTTGACATCAAAATTGACAGTGCCGCCGAACGGATAAGCAACACAGACCGGTCGCAGGCGAACATCAATTATTTTGTTTTGTTAAAAAATACCAACACAAATCTTATCTATCTTGATTGGACCAACGCAGTTTCAGGTGAGGTCAATGGCACTCCACAACAAGCGGTTGAACGAATAAGAAAACCAGCCATTGATAATCTGACGGACACTCTAAAAAAATTCATCGGTCAAAGTGGCAACGCTTATTTAACAAACACAATGACGCTTTCAAATCCGTCAACCAACACACCAGCCATGTCAACGAATGGCATCGTCATCGAGAAATTAAAATTAGAAGAAAATGGTGATAAAGTATTTGACTACCCAAAATCGCCATGAATTAACTGCGGGTCCGTTTTGATTTCCGATAACTCACCGGCTTCGCTTCGGATTTCGTGCCATCAAGCATGTGTTTGAGTTCCTTGATCTGGTCGCGGAGCAGCGCGGCTTTTTCAAATTTCAAATCCTCGGCGGCCTTGAGCATTTCAGTTTCGAGTTCCTGGATCGTCGAGGTGATGTCAATGTCCGTGCTGCCTTCGCGCAGGACGGCGTCGGCCTCGCGGCGGTCGGATTCGTAAGTCGCGAGGCTTTCCTCGACGGCGCGGACGACGCTGCGCGGCGTGATGTTATGCGCGACGTTGTAGGCGATCTGCCGTTCGCGGCGATATTTGGTGACGGCGAGAAATTTCTGGATGCTTTGCGTCATCACGTCGGCGTAAAGGATCACTTCACCGTTCAAATGGCGCGCGGCGCGGCCGGCGGTCTGGATCAAACTCGTTTCGCTGCGCAGAAAACCTTCCTTGTCCGCGTCCAAAATCGCGACTAACGAAACTTCCGGCAAATCCAGACCTTCGCGCAAAAGATTTATTCCCACGAGCACGTCGAATTCGCCTTTGCGGAGCGAACGCAAAATTTCCACGCGTTCGATCGCGTCAATTTCGCTGTGCAGATACTGGACGCGCACGCCGATGTCGCGCAGGTAATCCGTGAGTTCCTCCGCCGTGCGCTTGGTCAGGGTCGTGACGAGCGTGCGTTCTTTTTTGTCGGCGCGTTTGCGGACTTCCTCGAGCAGATCGTCAATCTGGCCTTTGAGCGGCTTGAGCGTGATGGTCGGGTCAATCAGTCCGGTCGGGCGCACGACGAGTTCGGCGACGTGGCCTTGCGACCAGCCGAGTTCGCGCGGCGTGGGCGTGGCGCTGACGTAAATCGTCTGGTTTTGCATGGACTGAAATTCCAGAAAACTCATCGGACGATTATCGAGCGCACTCGGCAAACGAAATCCGTGCTCGACCAAAACCGTTTTGCGCGATTTGTCGCCTTCATACATGCCGCCGATCTGCGGCACGGTCGCGTGCGATTCGTCAATGACGAGCAGGTAATCGTCCGGCAAAAAATCGAAGAGCGTGTTCGGCTGCGAGCCGGGCGGACGGCCGGAAATGTGGCGCGAATAATTTTCGATGCCGGAGCAGACGCCCATTTCTTCCATCATTTCCAAATCGAATTCCGTGCGCTGCTTGATGCGCTGGGCTTCGAGCAATTTTCCGCTGCGTTCAAAAAGATTGATGCGGTCGCCGAGTTCTTCGCGGATCGTCAAAATCGCGTTGCGCATTTTATTTTCCGTCGTGACGAATTGTTTCGCGGGAAAAACAACGACGCCATCGAGCAATTCAATTTTATTTCCGGTCAGCGGCTCGAAGCGCGTGATGCGTTCGATTTCATCGCCGAAAAATTCCACGCGCAATCCATCTTCGCGTCCCGCGGGACGGACTTCAACCGTGTCGCCGCGCACGCGAAAATTGCCGCGCTCGAACGTGATGTCGTTGCGTTCGTATTGCAGCGAAATGAGGCGCGATAAAAATTGTTCGCGCGAAATGCTGTTGCCGACGCGCATCGGGATGATCATCTCCTCGTAATCTTCCTTGCTGCCGATGCCGTAAATGCACGAGACGCTCGCGACGACAATCACGTCGCGCCGCGAAAACAGCGAACTCATGGTCGAGAGCCGCAGCCGCTCGATCTCCTCGTTGCGGCTGGAATCTTTTTCGATGAACGTGTCCGTCCGCGGAATGTAGGCTTCGGGCTGGTAATAATCGAAGTAACTGACGAAATACTCGACGGCGTTGTGCGGAAAAAAACTTTTGAACTCGGCGTAAAGCTGCGCGGCGAGGGTTTTGTTGTGCGAAATCACGAGCGTCGGTTTGTCCACGTTGCGGATGACGTTCGCAACGGTAAAAGTTTTTCCCGAACCGGTGACGCCGAGCAGCGTCTGGTGTTTCGCGCCGGAAACAATGCCAGCGGTCAATTTGTCAATCGCCTGCGGCTGGTCGCCGGCGGGCTGGTAATCGGAGACGAGTTGAAACACAAAATCAAGCGGATGGAATTCGCCGCACTTCACCGGCTTTAATGGAACGGAGCGCAGCCAGAATTTCCGGCGGATGCGGGACGATATGTTCCAATTTGTTGCTTTTGACGCGAAGGACAAGAATGGCGAATTTCAAATCCCGAAGATTTTGCCGGTGGCGCAAACTTTTATCCACCGTGACGAAGCCGTCGAAATGTTTGCCGATGAGGGCGAGCAACTCGCCGTTTTCCTTTCCGTCCCATCGCATCTGCCGGACGGTTTTTGCCTCGTGGCCGGTGAGCAAGGCCGCCAGCGGACGCGGCAGGCATTCATCAAGCAGAATCTTCATTCACGCGGCGGCTTTCGTCAGCAATGACTTCGCCTTGGTCACGGTCGGGAAATGATCTACAAATTCGTCAATCGAATAGCCGCCTTCAAAGTAGTCAATCAGGTTTTGCAACGGCACGCGCGTGCCCTTGAAAACCACCTCGCCGCCTAAAATTTTCGGATCGGATTGAAACACCGTGCTCATGCCGCGAATATGCCTCATGTATTTGAGACGCGCAAGCGATGAAGAGTTACAAGTTGAAGTGATTTTTGATTTGAGCAAGCTGCATTTGAACAAGCTTGAAAACACTTTTTGTCCCGGCAATTTTGTTCGCATCGCTCATTTTGTCCCGTTGCTGAAATGCAAATGCCCGTTCCGCTTTGGCCCGACGGCGCACCCGGCACTTCGAGCAACGACATTCCCACGCTCACGCCGTATCTGCCCGACGCCACGAACGTCACGGGCGTAGCGATGGTAAAGCGGGAAGCCGCGACCGTGCGCACGGTTTCAATCCGGGTGATGAGCCAGCCATCCGACGTTTTTTGAAACGTAATTTTCAATTCTTGCACGACGTCGTCGTGGCCGCCAGAAATCGCCGCGTCCAGCGTGACATCCGCGACCGCCGATTTTTTGTCCGGCGCCAGCGCGACATTTACGTCGGGAAATTTCACCGACAATGACTTGAGCCGTTCGCGGATGCCGAGCGCAGCCTGCGTGATCTCCGCGCGGCTGGCGAACGTCACCTGTTCGTGGCCGGGAACATTGATGTTGACCTCGATGTTCGTCGAAAAAAATCCAGCCACGCTTTCGCCGCCCGCAAGGCGCGAAAAATTTCCCTGACCTGCTGTGAATGAAACATTTGCGGCAAGTTTTTCCAGGCGACGCCGGATGACTTTTTCCGGCGATGGAAAAATTGTCGTCCACAACCAGAAGCCGAGTGCAATCAACGCCGCGCAAAAAATCAACCGCCAGAATATCTTCATAGCAAAACTTTTCCCAGGATGCGTTCGCGTTCAACACGGCCAAAAACATGATCCTGCGGCGGCATGGTGCGGTTGTCGCCGACGACAAAATATTCATTCGGGCCGATCTTTTCCGACGGCAGCGTCCAGTCGCACGGATTTTTTTCATACGGTTCGGCAAGCGGCGCGCCGTTGATAAAAATTTCGCCGTTCACAAACGCAATGGTCTCACCGGGCAGACCGACGATGCGTTTCATCAGCACGACATGCGGCCCGGCGAAACGGATGCCCACGACATCGCCGCGCTGCGGTTCGTGAGCCAGGTAGGCGAGGCGATTTAGAAAATTGATGGAATGATCCTTGTAGGTCGGTTCCATGCTGATGCCGGTCACGCGCAACGGCAGCAGGATGAACTTGAAAACGACGAAGCACGTTGCCACCAAAATCAGAATGCGGACAAGCGTGGCGCGCGGATTGCGACCGACTGCGATGACGCGCAGCCAGCCGTGATGCGGCGACGAATTTGAATCCGTTTGCGCTGACATGGAGCATATTTCAGCGCATTTCAGAAATTCCGCAACCTAGATTTGCGCCATCGCCTTGTCCAGCGCGGCGCAGAGCTGGTTCATCGTGGCTTCCGTTTCGTCGCCCATGTTGGAAATGCGGAATGTCGTGCCTTTGATTTTTCCGTAGCCGCCGTCAATCAGGAAGCCCTGGTCTTTCACGAGCTTTTGCAATTTCGCAACGTCAACAGTCCTGCCGCCGGGGCGTGCGCCGTTGCTGACGCAGGTGAGCGTGAGTGATTCAAAGCCCTTTTCGGGAAACAAATTGAAGCCGTGTTTCGCCGCCCAGTCTCGTGTCATTTGATTGGTCTTTTTGTGGCGCGCGTAGCGGTTTTCAAGACCTTCGGCGAAGAAATCGTCGAGCTTGGAACTTAAAGCGAAAATGTGGCCGATGCTTGGCGTGCTGGGCGTCATGTTTTGCTCGGCATTTTTCTGGAACTCCACAAAGTCAAAATAGTAGCCGCGATCTTTTGCCGTCGCCGCTTTTGCAAGCGCGGCGGGCGAACAGGCGAAAACCGCGGTGCCGGGCGGCAACGCGAACGCCTTCTGCGTCCCGGCCAGCAGAACGTCAATGCCCAGTTCGTCAAATTTGATCGGCACGGCGCTCATGGAACTGACGGCGTCAACGATGAACATCACGTCGGGATATTTTTTCTTGAGCGCGGCGATTTCCGCGAGCGGACTCATCACGCCGGTGGAAGTTTCGTTGTGAATGACCGTGAGCGCGTCGAATTCGCCCGTGGCCAGTTTTTTATCAATCGCCCCGGCGCGGATTGGCGAGCCCCATTCGGCTTGCAGCGCCTCGGCGTCCTTGCCGCATTTTTTGGAAACATCGAACCATTTGTCCGAGAACGCGCCGCACATGCAGTTCAAAACTTTTTTGGAAACGAGATTGCGGATCGCGCCTTCCATCACGCCCCACGCGCTGGACGTGGAAAGATAGACCAGTTGCTTCGTGGAAAGCAGTTGCTGGAGCTGCGGCTGGATTTTCGCGTAAAGGTCTTTGAACCCCTGGCCGCGATGGCCGATCATGGGCGAGCAGAACGCCTTGAAAGTTTTCTCGCTGACTTCGACCGGCCCCGGAATGTGTAATTTGATGTGCGCCATAGTTTGTGAAATGTTTCACAAGCTGGCAAGCAACGCAAGCCTTATCGTCGCATCACCCGGTGAATGCCACTGCGCCGGCAAATTTGCAATTTTGTCTGTGCGTGTCCGATGCTCATTTCAAAGACCAAAACCATGCTGGATGGGATCACACCCAAAAGTTACAACAACGCTGTTCAGTTTATCAAGTTGCAGGTGGCTACCCATTGTTGCCAAAAATATTTGCTAATATAAATTGACTGCATCTTCAGAAATAATTATGCTGTATTGTCCGTTTGATGACTTGTCACTTTCAGAAGGTGGCGCATCTTCGGATGAATCCAATTCAGAAGGCGCGGAGTAACCGCAAATGAATATCAATATTCATAAAAACCGTTTTTTTTGCACTGATGATTATCCCGGTGTGCATTTTGGCCGGAATTATCGCGACTCAAACGCAATCCATTTGCGAAGCGTATTCCGTCGCGCGCCAGCCGGTTTGGCCCTCAAACCTTCCGTCGCTCATCGTGTCCACATTTGCGCCGCTCCATCTTGGAAAAATAACAAAACAAAATGAAAACAAATAAACTGCTCCAATCACTGGCGACAGGATTCTTTCTGTCGGTAACCTTATTTCTCGCGCCATTGGCGCGCGGGCAAAATCTTCCCTATGCCTGGGGTTGGGGCTTCTACGCGCAGATGGGCAATAACACTTCGGGCCAATCGGCATATTTCAACCCTGTGCCTGTGGCCGTGGACACGACGGGCTTGCTCGCTGGCAAGACAATTACGGCGATGGCCGCAGGTAATTTTCACAGCATGGCACTGTGCTCAGACGGCACCTTGGCCGTATGGGGCGCGGATAACGACGGACAGCTCGGCACCGGCCAAGTCGGCAACAATAGCACGCCGGATAGCTTAGTGCCTGTGGCCGTGAACACGACATCTGGAACTTCGGCGCTTTTCGGCAAAACGGTCACGGCTATCTCGGCTGGCTATGAACATAGTTTGGCGCTGTGCTCGGACGGCACCGTAGCCGCTTGGGGCTGGAACTTACAAGGCGAGATCGGCGATAACACAACGAACCAGCAAAATGCACCGGTGGCTGTGAACACGACATCGGGAACGTCTGCGCTTTACGGCAAGACGGTAACGGCCGTTTCGGCAGGTGATTTACATAGTTTGGCACTGTGCTCGGACGGCACCATGGTCGCTTGGGGAGACAACTCCAATGGTGAACTCGGTAATAACAACACAGTAAACAGTTCAGTGCCGGTGGCAGTGATCACGACGGGCACACCTCTGGCGGGCAAGACGGTGACAGCGATCGGAGCGGGCGATTCTTTCAACGTGGCACTGTGTTCAGATGGCACTCTGGTCGCTTGGGGAGACAACGCCAATGGTGAACTCGGTAACAACAGCACAACACAGAGCCTCATCCCGGTGGCAATAACCACGACGGGAACACCTCTGGCAGGCAAGACGGTAGTGGCCATCGCGGTGGGAGGCTCTCATACTCTGGCGTTGTGTTCAGATGGCACTCTGGTCTCCTGGGGTTACGACGGCAACGGCCAACTCGGCAATAACACTTACGGAGGCGACAGCCTCGTGCCGATAGCGGTCAATAGGACATCAGGAACATCCGCGCTTTTCGGCAAGACAGTAGTAGCCATCGCAGCAGGAAGTTCTCACAGTCTGGCTCTGTGCTCCGACGGCACCTTGACCGCTTGGGGCTGGGATTTCCATGGAGAACTCGGCGACAATAATACTTCGGAGCAACTTTCGGCGCAGAGCCTCGTGCCAGCGGCGGTCGTCACCACCAAGTTCTTTACCCATATATTCGCTGGATCATCGTCAGCCTACCACAACTTAGCGATTGCGAGCGATTGCGGACCCGCAAATATGTCCATCGCCCAATATGCCGGAGTGAGCATTTCAGGATCCATTGGCTGCACCTATGAGATTGATTACACGACCAATTTGAACAACCCAACCTGGATTCCACTGGTCACGAACACACTGTTGAGCAATCCATTTTTATTTATTGATACGAATGTCATTTCTGGAAGCCGTTTTTATCGGGCCGTAACGCAATAACCGAATATTCGTTCACTTTCATCTGCGGCATAAAAATACATTCCCTACTTTTTGACGTAGCCATTTGCGCGAAACCATTCCACGGCGTCGGTGAGCGCCTGCTTGGGCGGCGTTTGCGGCAGGCCGAGTTCGCGGATGGCTTTGCCGGGATTGAACCACATTTTATATTTTGCCATGCGCACGCCGGCCAGCGGCGCTTTCGGCGGTTTGCGCGTGAAGAATGAAGTTCCTTCGTCCACGTGCGCGGCGGCCAGCGCGACCCAATGCGGGACTTTAGTTTTTGGCGCGGAAATGCCGGTGATTTCTTCCAAAACTTTCAGCGTTTCTTCCATCGTCCAGTTGCCGTCCTTGTTGCCCAAAATGTAGCGCTGGCCGATGGTTCCTTTTTCTGCGGCGAGAATGTGTCCGATGGCCACGTCGCGCACATGAACCCAGTTCAACCCCGTTTCGAGATACGCCGGCAATTCGTGGTTGAGAAAAGCCACGATGATCTGGCCGGTTGGCGTCGGTTTCACGTCGCGCGGGCCGACGGGCGTGCTGGGATTCACAACGACGACCGGCAGGCCTTCGTGCGCAAATTTCATGGCGACCAGTTCGGCCGCCCATTTCGAGCGCTTGTAATCGTTGGTTAAATCGTCATCGGCGATCGGCTCCGTTTCCATGGACGGCACGATTTCGCCATTCGCTTCTTTTGGCAAACCGATGCAGCCGACGGTGCTCGTATAAACAATGCGCTGGCAACCCGCATGGCCGGCGGCCTCAATGGTGTTGTAGGTGCCCTCGACGTTTGCGACATACATCGGCTTGTAATCTGGCAGCCACAAATGATAACTGGCCGCGCAATGAAAACACCAGTCGCAGCCTTCCATTTCACGTTTCAGGAACTGGCGGTCGCTCAAATCGCCCGTTGCAAATTCCACCTGGACATCCGACAGGGCGCGCAAATCGCTTTCCGGCCGCACCAGCGCCTTCACCTGATGTTTGTGCGCGACGAGTTCGTGGACGAGGTTCGAGCCGACAAAGCCGGAAGCGCCGGTGACAAAGCATTTCATAAATTTGTTAAATCGTAAAATTATTGAACCGTTGAATCAGCTTAACAATTTGTTTGCCTGTTTTGATGAATTTGATTCTGCGCCAACGCGCCGCCGGAATCCACAAAAAGTTTTTCATATTCCGCCGCTTGACTTGGCCGCGCGGGTTGTCCAACTTCGCTGCATCGTATGCCGGTCAAAACCAATGTCAGGAAAAAATCAACCCGCGCCAGCCAGCGCGACCTCGACACGCGGATCGAATTCATGGAGGGCATCGTCCGCCGCGACCCGGATTATGTGGACGCGCTGCAACTTCTCGGCGACCACTACACGCAACGCGGACGTTTCAACGAAGGTTTGAAAGTGGACGAACGCCTCGCGAATCTCGACCCGGAAAATGCGCTTGTGTTTTACAACCTCGCGTGCAGCTACTCGCTCACCGACCAGTTTGACCGCGCCGCGCTCGCTTTGGAAAAGGCATTGAGCCTCGGCTACCGCGATTTCGCGTGGCTTGCCAGAGATCCGGACTTAAAAAAATTCCGCCGGCAACCGGCCTACGATGAGATCAAAGCCAAAATCCGCCGGATGAAAATCAAAATCCGCTGACGCGCTGAATCTTTGTATCCTTTCGCGGCTAAATTCCCAACATGAACGTCACCGTTCGCGGACTCACGCAACATTATCGCACCGTCACATTTGACCGTGCGCGCAATTCAGTTTTGCTCATCGAGCAGCGGCTGCTCCCGCATGAATTCAAAATCGTCAGCGCGAAGAATTTCCGCGAAACCGCCGCCGCCATCCGCGAAATGATTGTTCGCGGCGCGGGCGCAATCGGCGCGACGGCGGCTTACGGTCTGGCGCAAGGCGCAATTGCTTTTCGCGGAAACGATTTGAAGAAATTTTCCGCGCACGTTGAAAATGTTTATCAGAATTTGAAAGCCGCGCGGCCAACCGCCGTTGATCCCGTCAATGCGATGAATGACGTTCGCCGCGAAATGGCGCGTGGAAAAACCGTTGAGGAAAAGCAATCTCTCGCGCTCGCCGCCGCCGAGGAGTTTGCGAATGAAGATGCGCGGCATTGCGAGGAAATTGGTCGGCACGGAGCGAAATTGATCCGCAACGGGATGAGAATTTTGACGCATTGCAACGCCGGCTGGCTCGCCTTCGTGGACATCGGCACGGCGACTGCGCCAATGTATGCCGCGCAATCGCAGGGCAAAAAATTCCACGTCTTCTGCGATGAAACACGCCCACGCTCACAGGGCGCGACGTTGACGGCTTGGGAATTGGCGCAGCAAAAAATTTCGCACCAGATCATCGCCGACAATGCCGCCGGCCATTTGATGCAGCGCGGCGAAATCGATCTGGTCATCGTCGGCAGCGACCGCACGCTTGGTCGCACGGGCGAAGTCACAAATAAAATCGGCACTTACACGAAAGCGGTTCTGGCTGCGCGTCATAAAATTCCTTTTTACGTCGCCATTCCGCTTTCGACGATTGATTGGGATCTGAAAAGCGGTTTGAAAATCCCGATTGAAGAACGGGGTGAAAGTGAAGTTCTTGGAGCTTGGGGAAAGAATTCGCTCGGCAAACGTGAATTTGTTCATGTCGCGAATCCCTCGTCGAGTGCGCGCAATCCGGGTTTTGACGTGACTCCACCGGATTTAATCACGGGCATCATCACGCCTGCGGGAATTTTCAAGCCGAAGGAACTTTGGAAGTTCCGCAGCAAGCTGGGCTTTGCCGATTGAACTTGCGCGTGCGAAAAAATAAATTAGGATGAAAAACCTTTCTGCGGCGGAGTAGCCAAGTGGTAAGGCAGGGCTCTGCAAAAGCCTCATTCATCGGTTCGATTCCGATCTCCGCCTCCAAGTAAAACGCCTGTAAATACAGGTGTTTTTTGGAGTCCGGGGCAAATCTTCAACGAATTCTCCAACGATTTTAGCTCTCGTTCACTATCCGGCAGGGTCACGTCGCGGACACGCCCACTGCACGGATGCGGAAGCAGATCTGTATTCATATCCTTACAAAATGAAAGTTCAGGATATGAAACAGCGGTATCGCAAATCCCAACGCGCCTGTCTATGCCATTTATTTGACGGAAAAGGAAGGCGATGGAATTCCGGCGCGCGGTTGATTTGATTCCGAAGGATATTTTGATTTGCGATTGGAAATACGAAGACGCCGTGCCGACGCCCGCGTATTTCGCCGTCAAAGGTTTCGACGTGCTGCCCTCGGCGTGTCACAAACCCGACGACGCGCTCGGACAACTGGAACTGGTTTATCTCATCCGCAAAAACGCGACGCGCGCCGATTTTTCAAAAACCATTTCATCGCGGATGCTGGGGATGTTTGAAACCTCATGGATGGGCGCGGAAAAATTCATCCGCTCATACTACGGAACGGAAGAAAATGCAGACGCGAAAAAAGTCACCGACACTTTCAAAACCTTGTTCGCGGAAATCCGCAGGAACAGCCCGAAGAAAGACGGCAATTTATAAAGCTTTCGCCGTTATTTCTTTTTGAAAAACCCGATCGTCGCCTGAAGTCCTTCGTTGAAATTGCCCGTCGGCGTAAAACCGGCGGCGCGGAGTTTGTCAACGGTCGCCAGCGAATGTTTCACGTCGCCCGGACGCTCCGGCGCATATTTGATTTCCGAACGCGAGCCGGTCAACCGGCAAATCGTTTTCGCCAAATCGTTGATTGTAATGCGCTGGCCGTAGGCTACGTTAAAAACTCCGGTCGCATTGGATTGCGCCAGAAAAACATTTGCCGCCACGATGTCCTTCACGAAAATAAAATCCCGCGTCTGCCCGCCGTCGCCAAAAATCGTAATTGGCTGGTTCTTCACGGCACGCTCGATAAAAATCGGCACGGCGGCGGCGTATTGGCTTTTCGGATCCTGACGCGGACCAAAGACGTTGAAGTAACGCAGGCACGCCGTTGGCAAACCGCGCTCTTCTGAAAACAGTTTGCAGTAAAATTCGCCGTCGAGCTTTGTGATGGTGTAAGGACTTTTCGGTTCGGGCAGCATCGTCTCGATTTTCGGCACGACCGGATTGTCGCCGTAAATCGCCGCTGAACTGCTAAACACGAGTTTTTTTACTTTTGCGCGCGCGGCTTCTTCCAACAACACAAGTGTGCCGGTTGCATTGATTTCGTTGCACTCAACCGGCTTTTGCATGGATTCCGGCACGCTGATCATCGCGGCCAGATGAAAAACATAATCCACGCCGTCCATCGCGCGGCGGACGGCTTCGCGGTCAAGAATTGAAGCTTCAATAAACTCGTGCTTGAAGCCGACCAGGTTGTGCTTGAAGCCGGAACGCAAGTTGTCCAGCACGCGCACTTCAGCTTTGCCGCTGAAATGTTCGACGATATGGCTGCCGATAAATCCCGCGCCGCCTGTAACCAGAATTTTCATCCGAGTTGCTCCATCAGTTTGTTCATCTGCGCTTCCTGTTGCCCGATGGATTCAACCAGTTTGAATTGCGTGCGGCAACGGTCAAGATTATGGCCATCACGATGCACTTTGAAATAAGTGTCGCCCGCCAGAAAATCCGTCAGAAAGCGCAGGCCGATTTCAAACGTGATCAGCTTGCCAGTAAGCGGCAGGAATTGTTTCTCCGCTGGTGTCAAAAATTCTGAAGCCGATTCCAAATAGCCGCGCGCCAGTGCTTCGAACATCGGAAATTGCATCTGCACTTTCGACAAATCGCGTTCGTCTTCGCGCGCCGGACTTGTCGCCGTGCGCACCATGTCGCCGAAATCGTAAAGCACCAGTCCCGGCATCACCGTATCGAGATCAATCACGCAAATGCCTTCTCCGGTCGCGTCATCCAGCATCACGTTATTAAACTTCGTGTCGTTGTGCGTCACGCGCTCCGGCAATTTTGCATCGAGCAGCGCGCTGCAAATTGTTTTATGTTTCAGCGCAAATTCAATTTCCGATTTTGCGAGTTTCGCGCGATTAACAATGTCGGCTTCAATCGCCTTTTTCAGCGCGGCAAACCGTTTTGGCGTGTGATGAAAATCTGGAATCGTGTCGTGCAAACGCGGCGACGGCAAGTCCACGAGCAGTTTTTGAAAATGGCCAAACGCTTTTGCGGCCTGAAACGCCTGCTTCGCATTTTCAACGGCGTCGAACGTCCGCGCGTGTTCGATAAAAATGTAGGCACGCCAATAATTGTCTTGTTCATCGCGATAAAACGGCTTGCCGTCGCGCGCTGGAATCAGGGTTAACGCGTGGCGTTTTTTGTCACGGCCATTCGCGATTTTATTTTGCAGATGCGCCGCAACGCGCTGGATATTTTCCATGAGCGCGGCCGGATTTTTGAAAATGTTGTGGTTGATGCGTTGAAAAATGTATCGGACACGCGCGCCGCCCTGGTCAAACGTCACGCAATAGGTGTCGTTGATGTGGCCGCTGCCGTAAGGTTCGGCAGCGACGAATCCGCCGTGGATTTGGAATTGCCGCGCGACGTTGCGGATGTCATGTTTCATAGTTCATCACCGCAAGACAGGCACATTCATTGTCCGGCGCTAAAATTTCAGCGGTCGCATGGTGCGATTTCATAAATCTATTTTTTAAACGCCGGCAAACTGGCGGCGGCCACGGCCTGGCCGACCCGGCGGCTTTTTTCGTCCGGCACATGCAATTGAATTTTCGCCGCGATTTCGGGAAATTCCGTTTTCAAAACTTCGCGCGCCTTTTCCATCACGATGTCGCCGCCCTCGCCGGTCGTCACGCGGCCCAGGATCAGTATGTGCTGAAAATCGTAAAATTCCGCGTAGTGCGGAATCGTGTAGCCGAGATAAACGCCGATGGTCTCGTAAATTTTCGCCGCGCGCGCATCGCCTTTGGCCATGAGATTTTGAATTTCCTTCAGTCGTTCGGGCAAATCCATTTCCGTCGGCAAATCAATTTTTGCGGCGGGCAATAATTTGTTCACCGCTTGCTGCGAAAAATAAAGCGCGCCGACGCCGCAGTCGCCCGACCATTCATCCGCTGCGGCATTGGGATTGTAATCCACCGGCGCAAAGGCCAGTTCGCTCAACCAGCCGGTCATGCCGCCGCGCGGATTCAAATAGCCCGCCGCTTCGCTCGAACCCATCGCGATGCCCAACATTCCGTTTTTTTTGAGCGACATCGCGCCGGCCAGCGCCGTCACGTCGCCGTCATTTGCCACTTCAAATGGAATGTTCCATTCGCGTTGCAGCCGGAGAAAAATATTTTTTGCCTCGTCAAATTTTTCCTTTGGCACGGCGCGGAACAGCGACGCCACCATGATTTTGTTTCCGACAATCACGCCCGCCGAACTGCCGCCGATGGCGTCCACGCGCGGCAAATGCGCGGCGGCTTTTTTCAAACCGTCGTTGATGCGGTCGAAATGATATTGCGGGTCGGCTTCAACTTTTGGATTCCACGGAAATTCGTCGCTGTAAATTGCTTCGCCATCCTTGACGGCGGCGATTTTGTAATCGCTCGCACCCAGATCAAATCCGATGCGGCAGCCGTCCAGATGTCCGCCAATCGCCGCGCTCATTTCATTTTCCGGCGGAACCGATTTCGCGTCCGTGACAACGACTTCAAACGGACGCTCATAGACGCGGCTCATCAATTCAACGTCGAATTTCCGTTCGCCATTCGCGGAATAAATTGCGCGAATTTTCTCGCCAATTTCCTTCGGTCCGCCGAAATAAATTTTCCAGCCGCCGCGCGCCCACAACAAAAATTTCACGAGCCGCCCGACATAGACCGGCGTTTCCGCGTCTGCGCCGGATTTTACGACCGTTTCAAATCGCGACCGCAAACCGTTTTCGCGTTCGAGGCCGATGACGAGTGGAATTGCCGTGCCGGATTTTTTTGCCGACTCGACGTAATCGCGATTAAAAATTGCCGCTGGTTGAAAATCCCGGTCAAGCGGCGGAACGACTCGCAATTCGCTTTTCATTTCGATTCCAAAACCAAAACTTGAAACGGTTCGAGCGAAAACGTGTGCGGCTCACCCGCATGAAGAATTACATCCGGCGCATTTTTGTCTTCGCCCCACGGGCTATGCATCGCAAATGTTTTTTTAGCGCCAGCCGGAAGTTCAAAAATATTTTCCGCGTCCAGCGCAATTATCGCCGGTTTATCATCTGGATTTCTCAACGTCAAAATTGCTTTGCGCGGCGACCACGACGCCCATCCGTAAATTTCGCATGCGCCCGGATTGCCTCCAACCCAATGCGTGTCCACAAGCACGTCCGCGCTGGCGCGCGACCATTTCGCAGCCTCGGCCAGATCGTTCCAATTCGTTTCGTCCAAAAGCGACGGCGTCAAATAAAGTTCCTGCAATTGCGTGCCGGTTCCAAAATACTCGCGCACTTCATCGCGAAAATCTTCATCGGTCGCGTTGGTCAAACCCTTCGCAAGCTTTCCGTAAATGATTCCGTGAACCATCAGCGAATTGAGCGGATACAGCGGCGCGCGCAGAACGACGTTGCTGTAAGTGATCATGTCGCGATAAGTAATCCATCGCTGGCGCCCGGAACCTTTGCCAAAAAAATTGTGGTCGCTGTTGCCGCGCCATGTTGAATCCACATAAAGCAGCCAGAACGGCGAGGGCCATGTGCCGACGGTTTGGCTGATGTAAAGGTCGGGACGAATCGCGCGCAATTCTTTAATCATGCGCAGCATCGCGTCGCCGTCGCGCGTCAAACCTTCGGCACTCGCTTGCGCGCCGGCGGCGAGGCCGTCGAATTTGAATTCATTGACGCCGTATTTCTGAATCATCTCGGCGCAAATGTCGTGGAAGCGCGCATAGTAATTCGTGCCCGAAAGCGAAAATCCGCTGGCGTTCGTTTCAAAACCTTCGGCGCTGCCGAATTGAAGCCGTTGCTGTTTCACGCCGCCGTAACCGCCGAACGGCGAAATCCAAGCGCCGAGCGACGAATGAAATTTTTCCGCCGCTTCGCGCAACGGCGTAAAACCGTTCGGCAATTTTGGACTGAACTTCCAAAGCGTTTTCGTGTTGTCCCAGCCGTCGTCAAAAAGAAACGACGAAATCGGCACACCGCGTTTCACCGTTAATTCTTCGCCAAGCTGATTGATGACGTTCACGCATTGCGCGTTGCTGTAACTGCGGATGTCATACCACGAGTTGTAATGCAAAAATGGCCGATACGGATGCGCCCGCTCGCGCTCAATGCAAGCCAAAAAATCGCGGCGCAATTGTCCCGCGTGCGCGACGCCAATCACACAACTTTGCGTCAGCGTCTCGCCGGATTTGAGAATGGCGTTGCGAACAAAACTGCAACGCACAACGGAATTGGAATCAACCGTGTTTTGCGCCATCGGCTGTTCGTAGCCAAAAAAGAAATTGCCGGCAACGACCGGCGAGCCGTCCACCGTGCCGTCCGTTTTGGCATCGGGAATTTTTTCATCGAGCAAAACGATTTCCTTCACCAAAACGTCTTTGCCATCGGCGCGAAGCGAAAGTTCCTGTCGAACGTAATTGCCGTCGCCGCGCAAAATGACGCGCCATTCCGCCGAAAGATTTTTTTCCGGCGCGGAAAATCTGGCGGCAAGTTGTTCGCCGGAAAAATGTTTCGCCGCGACGGACGAGTTTGCTTCCGGTTCCAATTTTTCAATTTCCGGCGGCGCGAGAAGATTGAAATCCGAAGATTTCAAAACGGTTCCGTCGCCGAGCACCAATTGAAACGGCTCGCCATTGAGCGCCAGTGTTTCGCCGCTCAATTTGTTTTCGACGGAAACGGCTTGCAGCTTTCCGTCCGCGACACGCCAATCCCGGGCGATGGCTGCATTTTCCAATTTGCCGCTGCTCTCTGCGGATCGAACGGAAAAGCCAAACAGCAGTGAAATGGAAAATAAAAAGATTTTCGCGATGTGAGGCATGATTCCTGGACTCAACTGCTTCATCATTTTTTGCCTTCAAAATGTTCCTCAATTTCTTCAAGCGTTTTGCCTTTCGTTTCCGGAAGGAAAAATGTCGCGGTGACGAAATAAACCACTGTGCAGCCGGCAAAGATGAAAAACATCGTCGAGTAACCGTATTTGCCGACCGTCGGCAGAAAGAAGGCGGCGATAGTTGTGGAAACCGCCTGGTTGATGAGCAGCGCAATGCTCATGCCGTTGGAGCGGATGCGCGTGGGCATCAATGCCGAAAGCGCGAGCCAGACGCAAACGCCCGGTCCGACCGCGAAGAACGACATGAAAACAAACAGGCAAATGGCGGTGAGCCAGCCGTTGCGCTCGCTGGGCACGGGCGTGATGAGCGCGTTTTCAATTTTCAACGGAGCCACCCGCGCGGCGTCGAGGCGGGCAAAAGGATTGGAGAAAAACGCAACCACTTTGTTCGGTGGAATGCAATTATCGCGGGCGATTTCAACCGGTTTGGCCGTCGCGTCATCCGAGCGAACCACGGCGGTCGCCGCGTGAAAATCGCCGTAGGAATAAATGACAACCAAAGTGG
>DATCDZ010000133.1:0-8939 GCA_036510395.1 Verrucomicrobiia bacterium | reverse complement strand
CGCAAAATCCGACGCGCGCGCGTCGTCGAGCCAATAATAATAAGTGAACCACGCGTTTTCCCGCGCCACCGAGATCAAATCGCCCGCGCGCGAATGGTCAATGCCCGCCGCAATTTTCTCCGTTTTGCCCAAAACCTTTTCCACGCCGGAAGTTTTTTCCAGAACGTCGCGCACGGATTTTTCCAGCGACGCATCGTTCAGATAAATGTGCGCGACCTGATGATCCGCCACGGCAAAAACCTTGCTCGCGCCCGCGTCGAGAATTTCCAAACCGAGTTCGTCCTTAATCGTCAACCAGCCGCGCTCGCGAAAAATGCGATTCAGGTGAACCGGCGTGTCCACGTTCGTGATGCCGTATTCGGAAAGCAAAACCATCTGCACGCCGCGTCTGCCAAAAAAATCAATCAAGTCGCCGACGATAGAATCAATCTCGCGCAAGTCACGGTGGATTTTTGGATTTAATTCGTAGCAGCCGATGTGAGTCGGCTCTGACTTGGTTCCGCTTTCCACTTTCCGCTTTCCGGTATTTGAAGTGAGCCGATTCACATCGGCTGCTACGGAAAATGGCCCGTGCCGTTGCAAATTGTAATCCAGGTGCGGCAGGTAAATCAGATTTAGCGTTGGTGAAAATTTGGTTTCAATCCATTTTGACGATTCAGCAATCCAGCGCGACGCGGCGTCCGCTTTGCCCTGCGGCGAATCAATTCCCGCCGCCGGCCCCCAAAAACTGAAGAACGGAAACTCGCCCAGATCTTTTTTTATTTCTTCGCGGATGGAGAACGGCCACGAATAAATGTCGAAAAATTTCCGGCCGTCGGCGGGATACATCGGGCGCGGCGTGATGGAAAAATCCACGTTCGAATACATGTTGAACCACCAGAAGCAATTGGCGATTGATGTTTTCCGATTTACGATTTCAGGTTGCTCGCGGAGCGCGTCCCAGATTTTCGGGCCGTGGACGATGCGGTTTGATTGTTTCCAGAATTGCACTTCTGACAATTCGCGGTTGAACCAGCCGTTGCCGACGATGCCGTGTTCCGACGGAGTTTCGCCGGTTAGATAATTGGATTGTGCGGTGCAGGTCACCGCCGGAAACGCGGGTATAATTTGCGCGCGAGCACCACGTTTGCGGAATTCTGCAATGCGCGGCGTGTGCTCGCCGATGAGCGCTTCGGTGAGGCCGACGACGTTGATGGCGGCAAGCCGGTTCATTTTTTGCGGTCACGCAATTCGTGAACAGCCTCGACAATTTTCCCCGGATTCATTTCATGCACTTCCGCACCGCGACCTATTTCCTTCAAAAGCGTGATGGTCAATTCGCCGCCGAGATGCTCGCGAAATTCTTCGAGGCCGGCGAGAACTTGCAAGTTTCCATTGGCGTCGTCGTTTAGCAGTTCATGCGCGAACAATTCAAACCCGAGATGTTCGAGCAGTTTCAAAATGCGGTCGCAGGATTTTTCGTTCAGCAGCCCAATGTTGCGGGAATAAATCACGTCGAGCGCGATGCCGATGGCGACGGCCTCGCCATGTGGGATTTTGAAAGTGGAAAGCTGTTCCAGCTTATGCGCCGCCCAATGACCGAAATCCAACGGGCGCGCGGAGCCGGTTTCAAACGGATCGCCGCTCGTGGCGATGTGTTCCAGATGCAGTTCCGCGCAGCGGCGAATCAGACTTTTCATCGCGGCTGGTTCGAAGGAAATCAATTTTTCCGCGTCGCGCTCGATTTCGTCGAAGAAATTTACGTTGCGGATGCAGGCGACTTTCACAGCCTCGACGTAGCCAGCGCGTTTGTCTCGCGGTTCCAGCGAGGCGAGCAGGTTGAAGTCGTTAATGACGGCGTGCGGCGGCGCGAACGTGCCGGCGAAGTTTTTTTTGCCGAAGGCGTTGATGCCGTTTTTGACGCCGACGCTGGAGTCAGCCTGGCTCAAAGTTGTCGTCGGGATGCGGACGTGGCGCACGCCGCGATGAGCGGTGGCGGCGGCGAAACCGGCAACATCGAGCAGGGCGCCGCCGCCAACTGCGATCAGATACGAATGCCGGTCAACGTGGTGGCGGTCAATCTGTGAAAGAATGTCGGTGACGATGGTGATGGAATTTTTCGATTGCTCGCCACCCGCCACCAGCAACGGCGGGCGGGCGAGTCGTAATTGTTTCGCGTGCGCGGAAAAATAATTTTCAATCTGCCGTTCCAGTCCGGGTTGCGACTGCGCGAGCGCGTCTTCGAGCACGACGAGAACCTTGCGCGGCGCCATGTCGGCGAGGGCGTCTTTCAAAACCGGATTGGCCGGGGCGAAGATGTTCTCGGTGAAAAAAACACGCAATTGCCAGCCGACATGAATGGAATGCTGAATCACGGACATGATCCAGTTTGGAATCTTGAAAGGCTATTTTCGAGTTTTATTTGCCGTCCGTTTTGCTTTCGGGAATCCTCATGCAATAGAACGAGCGGTAGACAAAAACCAGCGCGACGAGGAAGAAGAATACGCCGATTCCGAGCTTCAAATTTTTATCCGTCATGGTCACGGCGATTTCCGTGGCGAGCAAACCGAAGAGCGTCGTGAACTTGATGATGGGATTCATCGCAACGGACGACGTGTCCTTGAACGGATCGCCGACGGTGTCGCCGACGACAGTGGCAGCGTGGAGCGGCGTGCCTTTCTGCTTCAAATCCACCTCGACGATTTTCTTGGCGTTGTCCCACGCGCCGCCGGCGTTGGCCATGAAAATGGCCTGGAACAATCCGAAGAACGCGATGCCGACGAGGTAACCAATGAAGAAATACGGATTGAAAAACGGCAGGCCGAGCGCGAAGGAAAAAACGACGATGAAGATGTTGACCATGCCTTTCTGTGCATAGACGGTGCAGATTTCCACGACTTTTTTGCTGTCCTCGAGTGAAGCGGTGTGCTTGTCGAGGTTGAGGTTTTCCTTGATGAAAACGACCGCGCGATACGCGCCGGTGACGACGGCCTGCGTGCTCGCGCCGGTGAACCAGTAAATCACCGCGCCTCCCATGAGCAGGCCGAAGACGACCTGCGGCTGCACGAGGCTCAAATGTTCAACGACGTTTCCAAAGACATTTTCGAGCAGCATGATGATGCCGAAAATCATCGTCGTCGCGCCGACGACGGCGGTGCCGATCAAGACCGGCTTGGCGGTGGCCTTGAATGTGTTGCCCGCGCCGTCGCCTTTTTCAAGTTCGAGCTTGGCGTCGGCGAAATTGGGTTTGAAGCCGAAATCTTTTTCAATTTCCGCGCTGACATCCGGGTGCGATTCGATGCGGCTCAATTCATAGACGGACTGGGCGTTGTCGGTGACGGGGCCGAAGCTGTCCACCGCGATGATCACCGGGGCCATTGCCAGAAAACCGAACGCGACAAGGCCGAAGGCGAAAATCGGCGCGGCGAAGTTGAACTGCGCCGGCATGAGCGCGAGCAAATCGGCGTTCTGTGAAAACAAATAGGCCGTGAACATCAGCGCCAGAATCACCAGGCCCATCCAGAAGGCGGAGAAATTTCCGGCGACCAGGCCGGACAAAATATTGAGCGACGCGCCGCCCTGGTCGGACGCGGTGGTGACTTCGCGGACGTGGCGGGAATTGGTGCTGACGAAAATCTTGGTGAATTCCATGATGAGCGCGCCGGCCAGGATGCCGCACGAGATGATGGCGGCCAGCGTCCACCAGAGGTTCGGCAGCGTCTTGCCTGCGGCATCGGTGAAATCGCCGAGCAAAAATTTTGTGGCGACGAAAGCCACGATGATGGAAACGACGGACGTGATCCAGACCAGATCCGTGAGCGGCGATTCCCAGTTAAAATCTTTTTTACCGGCGTAGCGGACGTTGCTGACGATTTTGTTGATGTAAAACGAGCCGAGCGACGCGAGCACCATCAGGCTTTGAATCGCGAATAGCCAGATGATGAGTTTGCCGCCGAGAATCGGCGACGCGACGAGCGCCAGCGCGATAAACGCGATGAGCGCAACGCTGGTCACGCCGTAGGTTTCAAAACCGTCGGCGGTCGGGCCGACGGAATCGCCCGCGTTGTCGCCGGTGCAATCGGCGATGACGCCGGGATTTTTCGGGTCATCTTCGGGCAGGTTGAAAACAATTTTCATCAGGTCGCTGCCAATGTCGGCAATCTTGGTGAAAATGCCGCCGCCGATGCGCAGCGCGCTTGCGCCGAGCGATTCGCCGATGGCAAAACCGATGAAGCACGCGCCGGCGAGTTCGCGCGGGACGAACAGCAGGATGCCGATCATGCAGGAGAGTTCGACGCAGACGAGCAGCAGGCCGATGCTCATGCCGGCTTGCAGCGGGATGGAAAGCGTCTTGAGCGCATCGCCTCTCAGCGCGGAGAACGCGGCGCGCGAGTTGGCGGTCGTGTTGATGCGGATGCCGAACCAGGCGACGCCGTAGCTGCCGAGAATTCCCAGAATCGAGCAGCCCAAAATGGCCGCCACGCTGCCGACGGCTTTGCCCTGCAATTCCCAGAAATAATAAATGATGCAAAGCGCGATGAGAATCCAGAGCGCGGCGAGGAATTTCCCCTGCTGCCACAGATACGTCTTGCACGTTTCCCAGATGATGGCGGAGATGTCGCCCATGCTTTTATGGACGGGCAGCGCGCGGGTCTGCTTGTATTGCAACAGGCCGAACGCGGCTCCGATGGCGCATATCGCCAGCCCCAGATACAAGACGCCGTGGCTGCTCACCATGCCCCGATAAAACGAAACGTCCTGCAACGATGGCAGCCGGATGTCCGCGTCGCCTGCAAAGGCGTTGGCCGCGGAAAATACCGCCGCGAAAAAAATTGCGCCGCGAAAAATTGATTTGATTCTTCCCATAAACGAACGCACAGCCTGCCGGAGACGTGTTTGAATTTCCAGCAATTTCTGATAAAAAATGCGAGCCGGGCCTTCAAAGGCAATTGCATCCTGCTCCGAAATGAAAACAGCCGGAACGGTTTTTCATTCCCCCGAACCGAAGATCACTTTCACTTGTTCCGGCGCAGCCTGTTGCATCCGGCTTCGTTTCGATTTCCAGCACCGGCAAACGGATTTTTTTCGACGCGGGTTTTGATTGAGCGCGCGGACAATTTCGGTTAAAAAGATTTGACCAAGTTCGCAGGAAATTATCACCGCGTTCAATTTGAAAAGATTTGCCAAATTATGACACCCCAGATCACCCGATTGGCGCGGTTTTTAGTGGTGGGGGCGAGCGGCGTCGTGGTCAACGAGGGCGTTCTGATTTTGCTGAAAAATTGGCTGGGCATTCACTACGCCATCGCCAGCCTGTTCGCCATCGAACTTTCGATCTTGAGCAATTTCACGCTGAACAATGCCTGGACATGGGCCGACCGGAGAACCGGAACTTTCGGCGCGCGGCTGTTGAAATATCATCTGGCGGCGGGCTTCACATCGTTCTGCGTCAACTTGAGCCTGCTCCTTTTCCTGACGGGATTTTTTGGAGTTGATTACCGCATTTCAAACCTCATCGGCATCGCTGCCGCCACGGTTTTGAACTACGCCCTCAATCACAAATGGACTTTCAGAAAACATCAGGCCGGCGGGGATTCAATCTGGCAACTGCCCGACTGGGAAGAATTGAAGCAGCTTCTGATTGTGCGCGGAATTTCTCCGGGATGGAATCTGACGGTGATAATTCTGCTGGTGCTGGCGCTGGGTTTGCGCGTGGCGGCCATGGCCGGGGTTCCGCTGACGCCGGAGGAGGCGTATTACTGGATGTATTCGCAGCATCCCAGTTTGAGTTATTTCGATCATCCGCCGATGGTGGCCTGGATGATCTGGTTCGGCACGCAATTGTTCGGCAACACGGAATTCGGGGTGCGAATCGGCGTTGAACTGCTGATGCTGGCGTTGAGCGGTTTGATGTATGTGTTCGGCCGGATGTGGTTCGGGCGCAAGGCGGCGTTGATGGCGGCTTTGCTGGTCCAAATTTTGCCCGTCTATTTTGGCGCGGGGTTGATCGCGACAATGGATCCGGCCCTGATGTTTTTCTGGATGGTATGCATGGTGGGAACGAGCGTGGCATTGCGCCGGAACCGCGCGTGGGGCTGGTATCTCGCCGGGTTCGGGTTGGGCGCGGCGATCTTAAGCAAATACACGGGAATTTTTCTGGGGCTGGGCGCTCTGCTGGCGGTCACCGGGCATCAACCGTGGCGGCGGCATTTGCGGAGCGTGCATCCGTATGCGGCGTCGCTGCTGGCGTTCGCGATGTTCACGCCGGTGCTCGTCTGGAATGACCGGCACGATTGGGCGAGTTTCCGGTTCCAGTTCGTGAACCGGTTTGCGGACGAAAAGATCAGCGCGGCGAGCGTCACGTCATTTGTCCTGTGGCAGCTCGCGATTGCGACGCCGTTTGTGCTGGCCGGCCTCGTCTGGCTTTATGCGAGGATGTTGCGGAACCGGCGGCGGCTTCTGACGGCCCGCTGGTGGCTGGCGTTGTGTTTCAGCCTGCCGCTCTTGCTGGTGATGAGCTACAAATCGCTGCAATATAACATCCACCTGAACTGGACGATGCCGGCATACTTGAGCGTTTTTCCGGCGGTCGCGCTTGTGGGTTTGGCGCTGTGCCGTCGCGCGCGGGAAAAATTCATTGGACGCGCCTGTCTGCGCGCCGCGCTTGCCACGATTGCGGGTTGTCTGATCCTGAATTTGCTCGCTCTGGCGTATGCGCTGGCCTTGCAACCGCAGACGGGACTTCTCGCGCCTTTGCGTTCATGGGGCGAACTGGCGGCGGCGGTTGAAACGGTCGCCAACCGGCTGAAGGCGGAAACGGGCCGCGAACCGCTGGTCATCGGCGCGGACAAATACCGCATGGCCAGCGTGCTGGCGTTTTACCGCATGCCGCTGGCAGGCAAAGTGCGGGCGAGTGATTTTACCACCAGCGGTTGGATTCTGGGCGGAGAGGGGGTTGGTTTTCCCTACTGGACGGAAAAAGACAAATGGATTGGTTGCGATTGCATCATCGTGGACGATTCAAATGACCTCGAACAATTCGCTTCGCGGTTCAAAAAATTTGAAATGGCGGAAGAGGTTCATCTGAACGGCAAAACATATTACGTCGGCATCGGTCGCGGTCTGCGGGAGTAAATCAGGAGTTTATCCCGTCTCCCGGTTCAGCAGCACACGCTCGATGCGTCGGTCGGGCACGAGCCACAGGAGGGAGACGAAGATGAAAAGTCCGTTGGAAATCCACACGCTCGCGAACGCCAGCGGAATGGCGGCGAGATAGCACACTGGCGAAAGTTTTCCTTTCCAGTCCTTGCCAATTGCCGCCGCCAGCAGGGATTCACGGCCTTGCGAGGCGATGATGGCGCGTTGCAAAATGTAATATGCGATGGACGCCATCAGCAGCACGAAGCCATAAACGGCGGTGGGCGCCGGCGCGAGATGGTTTTCGCCCATCCAGCCGGTCGTGAACGGAAAAAGCGACAGCCAGAACAAAAGGTGCAGATTCGCCCACAAAATTCCGCCGGTAACTTTTTTGGTGGACTGGAACATATGATGATGGTTGTTCCAATAGATGCCGACGTAGATGAAACTCAAAACGTAGCTCAAGAAGACAGGCAGCAAATCCTTCAAGTCGGCAAGCTTGCCCGGGTGCGGCACTTGTCCGGTCGGCTGCGGCACTTTCAAATCCAGCACCATGATGGTGATGATGATGGCAATGACACCGTCGCTGAAGGCTTCGAGCCGGTTCTTTTCCATGCGGCGATTCTAACAAGGATGTTTCAGATGTCGCAATCGCGCGCTAGGCGGCGGTTGGCGCGGAAGCCTTTGCAGTCTGGAGCAGATGCGCGCCCTTGAGCAGGCGGCAGAAATCTTTTTTGCTGGTGACGTGCCTCGCGCCTTCCTTGTTGCCGAGGTTGGGCAACGATTTGTATTCCACTTCGAGCCGTTCGAGACGCACGATGCGGATATATTCTTTGCCAGATTTCCAAACCTGTCCCTGGCACAATTTCATGGTCGCGCTGGATGAACGAAAGAAATCTGTCTCTCCTGATTTTCGCACCAGGAGAAACAGCAAGCAACGGAGGGTTACTTTTTCTTGGCGGCGGACTTGGCCGCCACGTCCGCGCTTTTCTTGGCGTTGGCGCCGCTGGTTTTGGATTGTTTCTGACCGGACTTTTTCTGGTTGGCTTTCGGGGATTTGTCGCCCATAATATTATTTTTCCGCAGGTTGACTCGCCTGCGGAATTTTAGTTTCTCCGCAGGAAACCAGCATCTTGCACGCCGGGAGGGCCGTTGTAAATGGCGGACGCAAAATCATTTCGCGCGGGCGGCGCGCGATTGCTCCAAAAGATAGTTGCCGATTGTTGTGGCTATTCCGGCGGAATGGGTGATAATGGACTTGTCTGTAAGATAGCTTGTTTCTTTCAAGGCATGGTGAATCCTCAAGTGAACTTGTTTCAGTGATGATTTTAGACCCGGTTTTCGGGAACAGTCTGTGGAAAGCGCCGGTTTGTCGGACAGTAAAACATCACATGAGCAATAAATTATTCGTAGGAAATCTTTCCTTCAACGCCACCGAAAACACCCTGAACGACGCGTTCGCCGCGTTCGGCACGGTCACGGAAACCAACCTGATGATGGACCGGGAAACCGGCCGTCCGCGCGGGTTCGGCTTCATCACCATGAGTTCCGCCGAGGAGTCCCAGAAAGCCATCGAAGGCATGAACGGCAAGGAAATGGACGGTCGCGCACTCACCGTCAATGTCGCCAAGCCGCGTGAAGAACGCGCGCCCGGCGGAGGCGGTGGCGGTCGTCGTGAATACGGCGGCAGCGGCGGCGGTCGCCGTTATTGAGCGCAAGTAAGTTTTCGCAGCGGGGCTTGGAGAAATCCAGGCCCCGCTTTTTTATTTTTGGGAATGTTGCCAGTGTTCAATTTGGTGGGGCGAGCGTCCTCGCGAGCCGCG
>DATCDZ010000132.1:0-24910 GCA_036510395.1 Verrucomicrobiia bacterium | reverse complement strand
GCTGGTTTCGTAGATGGCGTTTTTCACGCCCCAACTGAAGCTCCGCTTAAAATGAGCCGCCAAACTCCAAGTCGGATGTCAACACATCCTTCCACTTTTATTTCACGCCCAATCAAAAAACCGATTATTCAGACGCACTCTTAGGCTCTATTCCGAACAGTATATCATAATCCGTGGTGACTTGTCCCAGCAAACCTAGGATGAGAGCCAGTTTGCGCCGTTTTGATACAGGCAGAAAAATCTGCCCAGTTCGCCCATAATGACACCGGCGCGACTTGGCTGCGCCACTCCTTCCGGTCAAGCAGAAGCAACAGGCAAAAACCGGAATGGCGGAATGGCGCGGTTATACATCGTGCCGATGTTGACCGCGCCAGAAGGGACTCAAACGCCGTCCCCTATTTGGATTTACCCCGCTTTCACGGCCTACGCTTTGACGCTCCGGCAGGGACTTCCGCCCCTCGGCAGGCCACCCCGACACAAGGGACGTTCCGCCCTTGTGGAACCCTGAACACCTAGCGGTGTGGCCACCTTTGACTGACGCCAAAAGAGGGGCGTTCCACCCCCTCAAACCCCGCCGAACCGTCCGCCGGTTGGATGCCGCCAGAGCCTTGCCGCTCTGGACAGGGCAGCAGGGGCAAGCCCCTGACACCCGCTTTTCCCGTTTTGCCTTGCCGGGTTCCCCGGCCACGCCCTACCATTTTTGGCGTGACCAATGGCAAAAAACACCTGCCCGAATTCCACCCGCAAACGGTGTTGCGGGATTGGGGCAATGGCGAAGGCTTCCGCCTTTCCGACGCCCTCACGGGCGCCTGTGTGTTCGGTGCAACCGGAAGTGGAAAAACTTCCGGGCCAGCGAAGCACCTGGCCTACGGCTACCTAGCCGCCGGTTTCGGCGGGCTGGTGCTTTGCGCCAAGAAGGAGGAACGCCGCCAGTGGGAACAGTGGGCGGCGGAAACCGAGCGGACGGACGACCTTGTCATCATAGATGCCAGCGGTCACAACAATTTAGCTTTTTGTTTGTGGGAACAAAACCTTGAGGCGGAAGCATATTCTGCCTACAAACAATCTTTGGAATTAAAACCGGATAATGTTTCTTCATTACGGGGAGCATGTTACCTTGGAATAGAAACAGATCATGACGCGGAAGCTGTCGAATATTGCCGCAGATTTAGTTGTGCGGTTCCTCAAGATAGCGAAGCGGCAATTTGGTATGCGACTGCGCTATGGAATGCCAAATTAGATGCAGAGTTGGAAAAGTTCATTTCCCAACGTGAAGATGAATACGGAATTGACGTTGAATTGTGGGAGTTTCTTCCGATTAAGCAACGCGTGACAAAAAGCAAATGAGTCATATTGGCGAATAAACTTTTCGCGCGCGTTTTATTTTCTAAACTTGCCGCGTGTCGCTCAAAATCGGCGGCGGCTTTCAAAAATCCCAAAGGAATTTCATCATTCAGCCCAGCGTTGACGCGCAGCGGCTACGCTGGGAATCCGTCCCGCAAATTTTTCAACCCTGAAAGGGTTGAATCCTTGTCCGGCGCAAATCCATGCAACCCTTTCAGGGTTGATTTCATTTTTGTCCGATTACCCGGCGTAGCCCGATTGCATCGGGCAACGCCGGGCTGATTGATTGAATCCCGTCGGGATTCCGATTTGCCGTCTCAACTATGCGAATAAACTTTTCGCGCGCGTTTTATTTTCCAAACCTGCCGCGTTTGACAACTCCAAACGGTTCCATTATGGTGGCTGCATGGCTGAATACACGCTCAAGAACATCCCGGCGGAAATCTACCATCGCGCGCAGTCGGCGGCGGAAAACAGTTTCCGTTCGCTCAACCAGGAAATCATCTACCGTCTGCGCCGCTCGTTTGACGCGGAAGACGCCCGCGCGTCCGCGCTGCACGCCAAATGGGTGATGGAAGCGCTCGAATCCGGCGCAACGAAGCCCTTGAAAATGCAAGATTTGGACGCGGCTTTTGGACGCGGCACAAAACGGGCGGCGGCGCGGAGGCCGCGCAAGTGAAGCTGGTTTATCGCCCGCTGTTTCTGGCCGACGTGGAGCAGTGCGCGGATTATCTTTCAACCGAGCCCGACGAAGCGGTTGCCGCCGCGTGGTATGCGGCCTTGAAAAAATCACTCGAACATATCCAACGCGTGCCGGAAATCGGGCGTGTCCGCGAGGATTTGCCCATGCCGGAAATCCGCACGCTCAATCTGCGCAAGTATCCGAATTATCTGGTTTTCTACCGTTTGGAAAACAATTGCGTCGAACTTTTGCGCGTCCGCCACGGCATGATGAACCTGCCGGAATTATTTTCAAAATAATAGCCCACACTGCCTGCTGCTGGCAATTTGCGTAACAAGCCGCGTCATTTCTAGTAGGAGACGAGGTGACGAGACTCATTTTAAGTCAGAGTCTCCTCACGTCGTCTCCTACAATTTCAGCAACGCGTGGCGAATAAACTTTTCGTGCGCGTTTTATTTTCTAAACTTGCCGCGTGTCTCTCAAGATTGGCGACAAGCTTACCCTGACCATCCACGACATCGCGTTCGGCGGCGAAGGCGTCGGGCGTGTGGATGATTTCGTCGTCTTCGTGCCGTTCGTCATCGTGGGCGAGACAGTCGAGGCCGAAATCACCGAGGTCAAAAAGAATTTTGCGCGGGCGAAATTACTGCGCGTGGAAAAACCGTCGCCGGAGCGCGTCGAGCCGGAATGTCGTTACTTCACACAATGCGGCGGCTGCCAGTATCAGCACATCGCCTACGCGACGCAGTTGCGGTTGAAGCACAAGCAGATTTCCGATCTGTTCGAGCGCGTCGGGAAAATTTCGGCAGACAAGATCGCGCCGGTGATCCCGAGTCCGCAGCCTTACGGCTACCGCAACCGCATCATGATCCGCAGCCAGTGGAATGGCCCGGCGAAAAAACTGGTCATCGGCTTCATCCGCGCGGACAACAATTTCGTCGAGGACATCGAGGAATGCAAGATCGCCGAGCCGGCAATCAGCGAGCAGATCAAAAATGCCCGCGCCAATCCGCCGCCGAAGGGTGGAATAAAAATCGTGCTGCGGATTCCGCCGGAAAACTGGGACGTGCCGCCGGATTCGTTTTTCCAGAACAATTTTTTCCTGCTACCGAAACTGGTCGAGACGGTGCGCGAATTTTTAGTGGGACAGGCTTCCAGCCTGTCAAGTTCATCAATCTCGAACAAACAGACAGGCAAGATGCCTGTCCCACGAAAACATCTGATTGATTTATTTTGCGGCGTCGGGTTTTTCGGGATTGAACTGGCAGACTTGGTGGAATCGTTCGTTGGCGTGGAATATGACCGGCTGGCGATAAAATCCGCGCAGCGCAATCTGGCCAGCCGCAAAATCAGCAATGGCGAATTTATTTCCGCGACGGTCGAGGAGGTTTTGCCGGAATTGTTGAAGAAATTTTCACCAGAGAAAACAACGGTGATTCTTGACCCGCCGCGCAAGGGTTGTTTGCCGGAAACATTGAATTTATTGCGCGAAACGCGACCGGCGCAGGTCATTTACGTTTCTTGCCACCCTGCGACGATGGCGCGGGATTTGAACATTTTGTGCGCGGACGGTGTCTTTGAACTGGCGAGCGTGCAGCCGCTGGACATGTTTCCACAGACGCAGCACATCGAATGCGTGGCCGATCTGCGCGCGGGACAAAGTCTTGCCAAACCGCGCAATATGATTTCAACTGTATAGACCCGATGACCGAGAACCGAACTGACTCGCGAAAGAACTTTGCGCCGCGCATTTTACCGTGGCTGCTGGCGACGGCGGTGTTTGCGGTTTACTGCCTGACGCTGAACCGATGGGTGTCGTTTTTCCCATTGAGCATCGTCTCGTTGTATCCGCCCGTCTATCTCGACAGCTTGACGTTTGCGGCAAAGACTTCAGGCTGGACGTGGCAGCCGGAATTTTACCAGCCTGTTTTTTTTGCCGTCACTTATCCGTTCCGCTGGCTGGCGGCGGCGCAAATCCCCGTCGCGCTGAACATTTTTTCCGCCGTGTGCGCGGCGTTGACACTGGGTCTGCTCGCGCGGTCGGTTGCCATTCTGCCGCATGACCGGACCAGCGTGCAGCGCAGGCGGGAGCACAGCGAATTTTCATTCCTGACAATCTGGTGCGCATGGCTGCCGCCGGTTCTTGCCGTGGCGGTCTGCGGCCTGCAAATGACGTTCTGGGATAATGCGACGAATTGCACGGGCGAAATGTTTGACCTGCTGCTGTTTGCGTTCGTCGCCTGGTCGCTGCTGGAATACCGGCTGGACGGGCATCGGTGGCGTCTCTTTCTGGCGGCGGTCGTTTATGGCGCGGGCATGGCGGAAACCTGGGCGATGGTCGGATTTTTCCCACTCTTCATCGCGGCGCTGGTCTGGATCCGCAAATTAGGTTTTTTCAACCTGGGTTTTCTGGGGAGGATGACCTTGTGCGGGCTGGCGGGAATGTTGTTTTACATCCTGCTGCCGTGGTTCGCGGTTCATTCGGACAGGCTGCCGCTGACGTTCTGGCAGGCGCTGAAGGCAAACGTGTCCGCGCAATTTTTCGTAATAAAATTATTTTTCACCAATCCGAATTTCCGGCAGGCCGTTGAATTGATGTCGCTGGCTTCCCTGCTGCCGGTTTTATTCCTGTCTTTCCGCTGGGGATCGTCGTTGACCGACCGCAATCGCATTGCCATGTCTTTGGCGGGCATCATGTTTCACTTGATTCACGCGGTTTTTCTGGTGGTGTGCGTCTGGGTCGCGTTTGATCCGCCGTTCAGCCCGAGACGTCTCGGTTTCGGGATTTCGTTTTTGACATTCTATTATCTCGGCGCTTTAGGCGCGGGCTATTACGCGGGCTATTTTCTGCTGGTGTTCCGCCCCGGGGCAGGCAGCCGGCCGGGAAAGCCAAAGCCGTCGCCATTCCGAATTTTGAACGTCACGTCGGTTGGCGCAGTGTTTCTGATCTCCATTCTGGCGGTGACCGGCCTGATTTTCAGAAACGTGCCGCAGATTCGCAACACCAACGGCGACATGCTTCAGAAATTCGCCGCGCTGGAGGATGAAAACCTGCCGCGCGCGGGCGGCATTGTGTTGAGCGATGATCCCCAGCGTCTGTTCCTCATGCGGGCGTCGCTTGTGCGTCAGGGGCGCGCAAAGGATTTTGTGCCGCTGGACACGCGCTCGCTGGAATATCCGGCGTATCACAAATTTTTGCACGCGGAGTTTCCGGAAAAATGGCCGGACAGCGTCACCGCCGCCGAACTGACAAATGTCGTCAGCCCGCTCCACTTGATCGGCCTTCTGGCCGCGCTTGCCAAAACCAACGAGCTTTACTACCTGCATCCGAGTTTCGGCTACTACTTCGAGCAGTTTTATCTGGAGCCGCACGGACTGGTCTACAGGTTGAAGACGTTGCCGGACGACACGCTGCTGCCGCCGCCGCCGGACAAAAATCTGATTGCCGAAAATGAAGACTTCTGGGCGCACTCGGAGGAACAGGACTTCGCCCCGATTGAGCGCGCCGTCGCGCCGCCTGACCCGAATGCGCCGCAATCACCGGTGGAAAAATTGTTCGCGCTCCTTCAGATCGGGCGCGAACAAAACCCGAACGCCGCCGCCGCCGGGAATTTTTATTCGCGCGGCCTGGATTTCTGGGGCGTGCAATTGCAACGCGACGGCGACCTGACCAACGCCGCCGCCCATTTTGAGATGGCGCAAAAGCTGAACTCCGACAATGTCGCGGCGCAGGTCAACCTCCAGTTCAACCAGAAACTGCGCGCCGGGCAGGCCGTGCCCGTGGATTTGTCCGAAGCCAGCCCCGACCGGTTCGGCAAAAACGGCACATGGGACGTCGTTCTCAACCAAGACGGCCCGTTTGACCAGCCAAGCTTTTGTTTTAAACAGGGCTTGGTCTTCGCCAATCAAAACGGGCTGTTCCGCCAGTCTGTTGCACTGTTCGACCGCGTCAGCAAACTCGATCCGGATTACCTGCCAGCACGGCTGCAACTGGCGGAATGTTACCTGGCCAACCGCCTGCCTGACCGCGCCCTCGACGCGCTCCGCGAGCCGCTGGAACAGCCGCGAACATTTTCGCTCAACGAGACCAACTCAACCCGGCTCGACCTCTTTGCCGCCGCCGCCTATTTCCAGAAAGGCGACACGGCGCGCGGGACGCAACTGCTGCAGACTGAAATTTCCCGTAACCCGACCAATGACGAACTGCTCGTCACCGCCGCGAAGGCGTATATGGCGCACGGGCTTTATTCAAACGCGCTCGCCGTCATCAACCGCAAGCTGGCATCCGCGCCAGACGACCCGGCCTGGCTTTTCAGCAAGGGCTACGTCTTCATCCAGTTGAAGGATTACGACGCGGCCATCTCCGCCATGACCCAAGTGCTTTCAATCCAGACGAATAATCCGCAGGCCCTTTTCAACCGCGCCCTCGCCAATCTCGACAGCGGCAAACTAGACGCCGCCCGCGCCGGCTACGAAACTTTGCGGGCATCCTACACCAACTCGTTCCAGGTCGCCTACGGCCTCGGTGAAATCGCCTGGCGCAAACACGAGACAAACGAGGCCATCAAAAATTACGAAATCTATCTGGCCAACGCCCGGACCAACACCGCCGAGGCAACAAATGTCATTGAACGGTTGAAATTGTTGAGACGTTGAACAGTTAAATTGTTGAAGCGGTTTGACGGTTCAACTATTTAACCATTCAACAATTTGAAAATTACCCACATCATCACGCGGCTGGTCGTCGGCGGGGCGCAGGAAAACACCGTCGCCACGGTCTTGGGGCTTCGCGGAAAACCCGGCGTCGAGGTCAATCTGATTTCCGGCCCCACAAACGGCCCGGAAGGCTCGCTCGAATCTGAATTCAAAAATTCGCCGGAACTTCTTACCATCGTTCCCGGACTCGTCCGCCCGGTGCATCCGCTGAAAGATTTCATCGCGCTGAACAAACTGGAAAAAATTCTTCGCGCGCAAAAACCGGACATCGTCCACACGCACAGCGGCAAGGCGGGCATTCTTGGTCGCCTCGCCGCCAGGCGCGCGGGCGTGCCGATCATCATTCATCACATCCATGGCCCGTCGTTTGGAAATTTTCAAAACGCGATTGCCAATTTCATTTTTCAAGCTGCCGAAAAAAAAGCTGGGCGCGTCACCGACCATTTCATCGTCGTCGCTGACGCGATGAAAGACCAATATCTTGCCGCCGGAATCGGCAGGCCGGAACAATACGCGAAAATTTTCAGCGGCTTCCCGCTCGAACCGTTTCTTGCGGCGGAAAATAATTTGGAACTGCGGGGAAAACTTGGAATTGCGCCCGATGATTTCATCGTCGGCAAAATGGCGCGGTTGTTCAAGCTCAAGGGACATGATGACTTGTTCGCCGTCTCACCCGATCTCGTCCGTCAGAATCCGAAGATCAAATTTCTGCTCGTCGGCGACGGCAAATGGCGCGGGCGATTTGAAAATCTCGCAAAATCTCTCGGTCTCGAAAAACATTTTATTTTCACCGGCCTCGTTCCACCGCCTGAAGTTCCAAAATATGTCGGCATCATGGACGCGCTCGTTCATCTTTCGACTCGCGAAGGTTTGCCGCGCGCATTGCCGCAGGCGCTCGCCGCCGCGAAGCCCGTCGTCGCCTACGACTGCGATGGTGCGCGTGAAGTTTGCCGAAACGACGAAACCGGATTCCTGATTTCTTGCGGGGACAAGGCAAAACTCTTCAAAAGCATTTTGCTTCTGGCCGGCAATGAAAATCTCCGTCATCGGCTCGGAGGTTCCGGCCAGAATTTCGTCCGTGAATATTTTTCAGCCGGGCAAATGGTTGATTCCATTTACGATTTGTATTTGAAACTGGCCGCCGTGCGCGGAATTCACCCGTGACATTTCCCTTCGATTTTTTTACCGCCGCCTTCGCAGGCGCGTTCTTCACGACGCTGCTGGCCCTGCCGCTCTGGCGCAAATGGTGTCTGCGCACAAATCTTCTGGACGACCCGCGCGACGGGAAAAACTTCGACGCGCCCAAAATCCACACTGGCGCCGTGCCGCTCGCCGGCGGATTTGCGGTTCTGACGGGAATTCTGCTGCCGCTGATTACCGGCGCGGGCTTGATCCGATTTGGAATCGTAAAAATCTCCTTCGCCAATTTGATCGCCCACGGCTTGGAACAGCGCGGACTCGAACTCGCCGCAATCACCTTCGGCGCAGTCGCAATTACAATTCTCGGCTGGTTCGACGACAAACACGAACTGAAACCACTGCCGAAACTTCTCGGCCAGCTTCTCATCGCGCTTCTTGTTGCCATCGCGTGCAAGCGCATCACGCTGTTTGTCCACAGCGAAATTTTCAGCTACGCCATCACGATTCTCTGGCTGCTCACCGTCATCAACGCGTTCAATTTCATGGACAACATGAACGGCCTGTGCGCCGGCCTCGGCGCGATCGGTGCGTTTATCTTTGCGTTCATCGCCGCCGCGAACGGCGAATATCTCGTGGCCATCACGGGCTTTCTGATGTGCGGCGCGCTGATCGGATTTTTGCCGTGGAATTTTCCGAACGCCCGCGCGTTTCTCGGCGATGCTGGCAGCCATCTGGTCGGCTATCTGCTCGCGGTCATGGCGATTCTGCCGCACTTTTACACGAAGCAAAATCCGCGTCCGCTTGCCGTGCTGGCACCGCTGCTCGTGCTGGCAATTCCGCTGCTTGATCTCGCGCAAGTCGTCATTTTGCGGACGCTCAACCGCAGACCGTTTTGGATTGGCGACACAAATCATCTTTCGCACCGGCTCGTGCGCGTCGGGTTCAGTAAAACTCGCGCGGTTTTAATTCTTTGGCTGATTGCGACCATTGTCGGACTGGGCGCAATCGCGTTGCAAAATTGGTAGGAGACGGCGTAAGGAGTCTCATTTCAAAAATAAAATTAGAGCCTCGTCATCTCGACTCCTGCAGATTCTAATTGGTGTTCATTCGTGGTTTCTTTTCTTTCGTGTCTTTCGATTCTTTCACAGTTAAATTTTCCTCGTGAAAATTCTGTTCATCGGCGACATCGTTGGCAGCCCCGGACGACGCGCGGTCAAAATCCTTCTGCCCAAACTGCGCGAATTGCACGGCCTCGACGTCATCATCGCAAATGGCGAAAACTCCGCCGGCGGCAACGGCATCACGCCGGACATTGCGGCGGAACTGTTCGGCTACGGCGTGGACGCCATCACCACCGGCGACCATTTATGGGATCAAAAAGAAGTCATTGAACTCCTGCAAAACGAAAAGCGTTTTCTGCGTCCGCTGAATTATCCGCCCGGCACGCCCGGCAAAGGCAGCGCCATTTTCAAGATCCGCGACCTGCCGCCGTTCGCCGTGATGAACGTGCAGGGTCGCACCTTCATGCAGCCGCCGCTGGACAATCCGTTCACGCTCGCGCTCGACGAGGCGAAATGGCTGCGCCAGCATACGCCGATCATCTTCGTGGATTTTCACGCCGAGGCGACCTCGGAAAAAATCGCGTTCGCGCGGATGCTCGACGGCCAGGTCAGCGCCCTCGTCGGCACGCACACGCATGTGCAGACGGCGGACGAGCAGATTTTTCCCGGCGGCACGGCGTATCTGACCGACGCCGGCTTCACCGGCCCGCACGAAAGTGTTTTGGGCCGCGAAATCGTGCCGGTCATCACGCGTTTCCGCACCGCCATGCCGCAACGGTTTGAAGTGGCGCGCAATGACGTAAAGCTGCAAGGCGCGGTGGTTGAAATTGACAATACCAGCGGCAAGGCGGTGAACATCCAGCGCGTGTCGGAGAATTTAGTTTAGCCGAGGATGTAACACAAATTCAATTCGCGACTTGATTGAATTGAAATTCTGATGGGCAAACAATCCAAATTGCTGTTTCAAGCTAATTCTCCAACGTTTTGCCAGTCGCTCAAGCCTTCGCTCCAATAAAATGCGTCCGGGCTGATGGAGCCGAGCCGCAGCATGGCCTGCACTTGAGACAGCGTGAAGGGGCCGGTTTGCTGCCCGCCGTCGGAAATGAAAATGGCCGGGATTTCGCCGTCGGACGGTTGCGGGATCACCGCCGGTTGCAGCGGCAGTTTGGCAAGATTGATGATGGGTTCAGGTTCTTCTGGTTTTTTCCGGGCAATCAATTTGAGAATGCCACTCATCGTCGCGCCCGCGAGCAGTCCGCCGATGTGCGCGCCAAAAGCCACGCCGCCGCCGTGTTGGCCGGAAAATGAATCGAGAACCATTCCCAAAACGTCGCTTAAAAACCAAAAGGCGATGGCAATCCACGCGGGAACTTCAAATTCGCCGGCGCGGACATAAATGAAAAACCAGAAGAAATATTTGAATTCGATGTCGGCGTCGGCGCGCAGCAGCAAATACATTCCCATGCACGCGCTGATGGCACCGGACGCGCCGCCCATCGGAATGTCGGAGGCGAAATGTTCCGGAGAAAACATGATGTAGGCGAGTTCGGCAAGGAATCCGCCGACGAGATACATTGCGGCAAACCGCACGCGGCCAACCAAATCTTCCACGCAACAGCCGAAAAGAAAAAGAAAAAGCATATTGCCGAGGAGATGAAAAATTCCTTCGTGGACAAACATCGAAGTCAGGTAAGTCCACCAATCAGATTGCGCCGGAGTCAACCAAAGGTTTTGCATGACCCACGGGGTAGTGACGTCCATGCCGCTGCCGGAACTAATGGAACAAACCAGCGTGGCCAGATAAACCAGCGTGTTGATGCCGATGAGTGAAACGGTGACGACCGGAAATCTTTCAGTCCGGTAATTCATTCCGACTGGAACGGCGATGAACATAGATTGTTTTTTACAGCATCCGCCGGGTTTTGATAATTACAAAAGCGGATCCGATTTGTAACCCAAAACATTTTGTAAATGCGCAAACAAACCAAATCGCAACGGGACTTCGGCGCGTTGTTTCCGCCGTGGTTCAAAACATCGGCTCAAATCCGGCGGCTTTGAAGTGCCGGTCGTTGGTGAAGACTTTTGAAATCCCCAGCCGCCGCATCACGGCAAACGAAACGTGATCCACGATGCCAGCGGAGTCAGCTTCGCCGCGCTGATAAGCCAGCCACGCCTGTCGCCAGTCGGTTTCGGTCGGCCAAATCAAAGTTCCAGCTTCTTCAAACTGCTCGCGCGCGTGACAGGCATCGTTCCGGAATGATGTGCGGGATGCGGCGTTGCCGGATTCCAATAAAACGAAGGAGGTAGTGAGCAGAGTCGTCCGACCGTCGTTGATATTTACAAAGGCTTTGGTGGCCGCACCATGCCATTGATCAGAGGCATTCCACAATGCCAACAGGCCGACTGAATCCACAAAGACCGCGCTCATGGCTGGTGTTCATTGTGGCGGGCGGCAATTTCTGGATCGCCGGTGGGATGGCGGCGCGACATGACTTCAATGATTCCACGCATACTGCCGGGCTTCGGCGCTTTGAGGCCAACAACCTTCGGCTCAAATTCGACTTCCGTCCGCTCGGCCAGTTCGACGGCTTCCAGCGGGCGAAAGATGCCTTGTTCAAAGATGGCGTGAATCATTTTCATTCGACAGTGCAAACAATGCCTGATTTGATTGAGTTTGCAAGTCGCTGTTTTCTTGGCTTAATGGCTTTGAATCTGATGAGCAAACAAACCAAATCGTTCTGCACCTTAATTTTGTTCGCCACCTTCGCCGCGCGTTGTGCCGAGACGAATTTCGTTCCGGCAATTGATTTGACCAACGATTGGAAACTCGTCTGGTCGGATGAATTCAATACGAACGGCGCGCCGAGTCCGGCGAACTGGAATTATGAGCGCGGCTTCGTGCGCAACAACGAACTGCAATGGTATCAGCCGGAGAACGCCTTTTGCACGAACGGCCTGCTCGTCATCGAGGCACGGCGGGAAAATCATAAACCGGATCCGAATTTCGTCACGAACAGCACGAACTGGAAGACGGGCCGCGAATGGATTGAATACACGTCGGCCAGCCTCACGTCGCGGCGGCTGCGCGAGTTCACCTATGGCCGGTTCGAGATGCGTGCGCGGATTGACACGCGCAGCGGAAGCTGGCCGGCGTTCTGGACGCTCGGCGCGACGCCCGGACTGCGCTGGCCTGCGTGCGGCGAGGTGGACATCATGGAGTATTACCGGAACATGGTGCTCGCCAACGTCGCCTACAGCCTCGACGGAAAAGCCGTTTGGTCTTCGCCTAGAAAATCTCCTGCTGAACTTGGCGGTGATAATTGGTCGAAGGAATTTCACATCTGGACGATGGACTGGGACACTAACAAAATTGACTTGCTGCTCGACGGCAAATTGATGAACCATTTTGACGTCGCCACTGCGGACAAGTCGGATCGCGGCAATCCGTTTCACGGGCCGGAATACATCCTCCTGAACCAGGCCATCGGCGGGGACAACGGCGGCGGCCCGTCGCCGACGACCTTTCCCGTCCGCTACGAGATTGACTGGGTGCGCGTGTATCAACGCCCGTAATGAAACCGAAGCTACACGAATGGAAAATTGTCCAGCCCGATGCTTGCATTTTTGATTGCGTTGGCGGTTTATAAATTGCATCCTGAATCCCTCCCGGCATCGGCACCGGTCGGGCTGTGGACGGGCGGATGTAACCTTTTCCGCCTGAAAACGGTCTGGTAAGGGTGAGTTTCCGATGCGCTGAAAAAATTGCGGCTCGGGCTTTAACAAACAAACAACCTAGAACAACATAAACCATGACAATTAGCAAATTAACGAAAACCCTGCTCGGTGCGGCTCTGCTCACGGGCACAATCATCCAATCACAGGCCGCTGACACGAAGGCGGATCCGACCGGAACCTACATCTGGACGCAGGCGGGCCGCAACGGCGGGCCGGACCGGACGAACACGCTCTCGCTGAAACTGGACGGCGACAAGTTGACCGGCAGCTTGACGCCTCCCGGACGTGGCGGCGCGGCGGCGGCGGCAACGCCCATCTCCGACGGCATGGTCATGGGAGGCACTAACATCATGTTCAACGTGGTGCGTGATTTCAACGGCAACTCGATGACGAACAAATATTCCGGCACGATCGCGGACGGTTCCATCAAGGGCAAAGTGGAAGGCGTGAACCGGAACGGCGATCCCACGTCCCGCGATTGGGAAGCCAAGCTCCAGAAATAGTCCCTCTTCCAATCGAAACAACAATGTGCGCGCAGCCGGAAGGCTGCGCGCTTTTATTTTCGGCGTGATGGGCTATTCTCCGCGCCAATGTTAAGGACGTTGCGCAAAGCCGAATATGCCGAGTTGATGATTTTATTTTTCATCCAGGCGGCGGCAATGGCCATCTGGTTCGTGCCGCTCGGCACGATTCTCGACGCGCACGGAATGAATTCCATCAAGCCTTATGCGTTCGCGGCAAACGCGCTCGCGGCGTTTGTTTCGCCGCTGATGTTCGGCGCGATGGCCGACCGGCACGTTGCGCCCGCACGCGTTTTGCGCTGGCTCGCGTCCGCCACCGGCGTCACGATGGCGGTCATCGCCACGGCCATCAGGCTCGGTTGGAATCCGTGGCTGGTGCTGGCGCTGATCCTGGTTTTTTCATTGTCCTACGCGCCGATGTTCAGCATTTCCTGGGCGCTCGTCTTCGCGCGTTTGGAAAATGCGCGGAAGGAATACGGCCCGGTGCGCTCGCTGGCGACCATTGGCTGGATGTCCGGCGCGCTGCTCATCGGCCTGCTGAGTCTGGACCGCTCATCGTTCGCGATGTTTCTCGGCGCGGTGTTTTGGCTGCTCGTGGCAGCATTCACCTATTTCCTGCCCGTGCTGGAAATTCCCAAATCCGCCGAGCATCTTTCGTGGCACGAACGGCTCGGCCTCGACGCGCTCATGTTGCTGCGCGATCACGACACGCGCGTCGTCTTCATCACCACGACGCTGTTCAACATCCCGTTGTCCGCGTTTTATCCGTATGCGCCGACGCATCTGCACGACCTCGGCTTCGCTCACACGAGCGCGTGGATGAGCCTTGCGCAAACCACAGAGATCATCGCCATGTTCGGCCTCGCGAGGCTGCTGCACCACTGGCGGTTGAAATGGATTTTCGTCTGCGGCTTCGCTTTCGGCGTGCTGCGGTTCTCGTTGAGCGCGATGAACACAAAAACTTCTCTGCTGCTCGGCATCAGCCTGCACGGCGCGTCATTCGTCCTCGTATTCATTACCGCGCAAATTTATCTCAACCAGCGGATTGATTCTGCGTGGCGCGCGCGGGCGCAGGCGCTGCTGACGCTGTTGAACGGCGGCGCGGGCAACCTCATCGGCTACCTCGGCACGGGCTGGTGGTTCAACGCGTGCGCGCGACCGGCGGGAACGCAATGGCCGCTGTTCTGGGGCGTGCTGGCGGCGACCGTGGCGGCGGTGCTGGTTTATTTTCTGGCCGCGTATCGCGGGAAAATTGATGAAAGTCTGCAATTGAAGAGGCACGGTGATTGAAAACAAATCGGCGGAACTCAAAGAAATCAATCAAACAATTCAGGAATATCCCGCGCGCCGTGAAGAACACGGATGATTTCAATTCCATCCGAAGCAGGGCGATAAAAAACCAGATAATTGCCCACCGGAAATCCGCGCAACTCCGGTGACAAATCAAAACGACTTCTGCCATTTGCGGCTGACGCGACAGCAACGCGCATTTTTCATGAATTGAAAGTAGCAGTCGAGCGGCGGCATCTGGATTGTCCAAAGATATGAATTCTTCGATCTCTTCCAAGTCCCGTCCCGCTTGAACTGTGAATTGAACCCGGCTCATGGACGCGGCCGTTGCCGGTTCTTCTCCAGCAACGCGTCAATGACCGCCCTGCCATCCAGCAATTCACCGCGATTGGCCTGTTCGACGCCGACAGCGATTTTCTCGCGCAGTTCGACAATGTTCGAACGGATGAATTTCTCCTGCGCGCGCAACATTCCGAGGCTTTGCGCGACGACATCGTCAGCAGAACGGTAATGGCCGCCCTTCAATTGCGCGGTGATGAACTGCTCCTGCTCGGCTGTGAGTGTGACCGTCATGGCTTAAATAAAGGTCAATCCGGCTGCGCCGTCAAGCGCGGCAAATGGAAATGTGAAATCACGGAGACAGGCGTTCGCGGTGGGGCTGGTGGTCGCGGTTCCAGCGGCTCAAAGCGGCGTCGCTGGTGTCGGTGAAAAGAATGGCAGCGTCGGCGATTCAACGTGGCCGTCGCAAAATACCACGTTGGCTTTGTCAGCCACGAAAAACCCAATCAAACAACCTTTTCTTCCAGCCAACGAGAAAGTCCCGAATCTATAACCAAATCTGCGAGTCGTTGCGGTGGAATTAAATCTACGCAATCTGGAATATCAGTAGCATTTATCAAATCTTCCGCAGGTTTATGCGTCAAGAAAAACATTTTTTTATAATCGCTGGGAATACCATCTGGAAAAAACTGGGTTACGGCTGTCATCAAATCTTTCAAAGAAGCAGATGACTTTACCTGAACGAGATATTTATCTTGAGTGATTGGTTCTCGTAATTCCAAGTCGTAGCCTTTCACTTGTTGGCCAAGAATGCTTACGCGAACCCAGCCGGTGTCGCGGAAAACTAAATCCACAAGGGTCTCGTAGTCTTTCCAATGAAGTTGTTCAATCGCTCTTTTGGCCGCATCTGCCAAATGTTTGCGATGAGCCGATATTTCAAGAGCAATTGGACTTCTGTCGCCAATTAAAACTCGTTGCAGCAACTCTTTCTCGCTGACTCGGCAGATAGTGCCGCGAAAACCTTGTAACTGTGCCAACTTTCCAGGCAACTCGGCTGTAATGAGCAATTGTCTCTTCAAAGATTTGTCAGACCAAGCACCTTGAATTCTGCGAAACTTTGAGATTTTATCCTGCTCGACACCACTGGAGGCAAGTCGCGCCCACCACAATTTTGCTCCGTGAAAAGTTATCCAAATATCATCCGAGTTTGACTGTGCAATATCGCGTAGACGATTTAAGTCTGTGGTCGCCACTTGGGGTTTATCAGCGTGCTCATTTCGGAGTTGTTGTTCAATTTCAGTCCATTTTCCGGCATTAATGTCTTCAAGTGTCTGATGCTGCCAACCGATTCGCAGCAATGAATGAGAAATTGAATCTTCTTCCCAACTTCCACCTCGACCAAGTTTGATATAGTGTGCGTTGCGAAATGTAATTTCATTTTTCATAATCAAATTTCACGCCACCTCAAGCAGCCTCGTCACTTTCGCCGGCGCTTCGCTGAATTGCGCCTTCACTTTGGCGACGGTGTTCTCGACGGACAGGCCGTATTTCTTGCGGAGCTCGTCCTGCGTCGTGGCGTGCTCGATGAACTGGTCCGGCCAGCCGATGCGCGCGACGGGCGTCGTCACATTTTTTTCGCTGAACAATTCCAGCACCGCCGAGCCGTAGCCGCCCATCAGCACATGGTCTTCCAGCGTCACGACGACATCCGCCGCGCGCCCGAAAAATTCCGTCGTGCCCGCGTCAATCGGCTTCGTGAAGCGCGGGTTGATGACGGCGACATCGAAGCCTTCCGTGGCAAGCTGCTGCGCCGCCTTGCGCGCGATGGTGTTCATCGGGCCGAGGCCGAACAATGCGACTTTCTTTTTTCCGTTCGTCGAAAAATTCTGGACGACCTGCGCCTTGCCGATTTCGAGCAATTGCGGTTGCTCTTTGATCGGCACGCCTTCCGCCGCGCCACGTGGATAACGGATGAACGTCGGATGATTCTGGTGCGTCGCCGTGAACATCATGTCGGCGAGTTCGTCCTCGTTCGCAGGCGCCATCGCGATAAGGTTCGGCAGGCAGCGCAGATACGCGATGTCAAAAAGTCCGTGATGCGTCGGTCCGTCATTCGCGGAAAGTCCGGCGCGGTCCATGCAAAGAATCACGGGCAAATCCTGCAAACAAACGTCGTGATGAATGCAATCGTAGGCGCGCTGGAGAAACGTGGAATAAATCGCCACGACCGGATGAAATCCCATTGTCGCCATGCCCGCCGCAAAAATCACGGCGTGTTCCTCGGCGATGCCCACGTCAATATAACGGTCGGGCATGGCCTTTTCCAAATGCTTCATGCCCGTGCCGGTGGGCATGGCGGCGGTGATGCCGACGAGCGTGTTGTTTTTCTGGCAGAGTTTCACCATCGTCTGGCCCATCACGTCCTGATACATCGGCGGCGTGCCGGGTTTGGTCGCGGGCGTTTCGCCGGTCTTGGCGTCGTAGGAACCGAGGCCGTGGAATTTTTCTGGAAATTTCAGCGCGGCTTCAAAGCCCTTGCCTTTCTGCGTCAAAATGTGAATGACAATCGGATGGTCGCAGGTCTTGGCAAATTCCAGCGTGCTGATGAGCAGCGGCAAATTGTGTCCGTCAATCGGACCGAGATAACGGATGCCGAGTTCCTCGAACAAAACCGGATTGCCGAAACCGCCGCGACCGTCCGCGCTGAAAGCGACCTCGCTTTTCTGGCGCATCCCCACGTCGCTGATCGCGCCCTTAAAACCTTCCGCAGCCTTGTGCATGAGTTTCTCCGCAAGTTCGCCCTTGGGCAGGCGCTTGATAAAATTTTCAAAATCCTTCGCAAGTTTGTTATAGCGCGGATGCGTGATCAGCTTGTTGAGGTAGCCGGAAATCGCGCCGACGTTTTTGGCGATGCTCCATTCGTTGTCGTTGAGGATGCCGATGAATTTTTTCGTCGTGTGCGCGATGTTGTTCATCGCCTCAAACGAAATGCCGTTGGTCAGCGCCGCATCGCCAAAAATACAGACCACATTTTCGTCCGTGCCCTTTTTGTCGCGCGCCGCCGCCATGCCGAGCGCGGCGGAAAGCGCCGTGCCCGCGTGACCCGCGCCGAAGCAATCGTGTTCGCTCTCGGTGCGCAATGCGAAGCCGTTCAGTCCGTCGGTCTGGCGGATGGTGCGGAAACGGTTTTTGCGTCCAGTCAGAATTTTGTGGACATAAACCTGGTGGCTCACGTCCCAGACAAATTTGTCCTTGGGCGTGTTGAAAACGCTGTGCAGCGCGATGGTCAGCTCGACCACGCCGAGGTTCGGGCCGAGATGTCCGCCGCCCTTGGCGAGACCTGCGATCAGTTCCTGCCGGATTTCTTCGGCGAGTTCCTGAAGTTGCGGCAGTGTGAGTTTTTTGACGTGCTCCGGCCCGTCAACCATGTCGAGGTATCGGCTCATAGTTTTATTCTTCTGACAAATCGAGCGGCTTCAATTTCATTTCGCCCGCCCCGGATTTTTCCAACTGCTGAATCTTCAATTCCGCTTCCGAGAGTTTTTCCTGGCAGATTTTCACCAGCTTCGTGCCTTCCTCATATTTCGCCAGCAGCATTTCCAGCGGCAAATCACCGGACTCCATCGTTTCGACGACGCCTTCGAGCTTTTTCAGCGCGTCTTCAAACGGCAGATTTTTGGCGGGATTGTTCTGCCCCGCACTCTTTGACGGATTTGGCACGGCGAGAGATTAAAATGAAAACGAACGCGAGTCCAGTTTGTAGCGCATCTTGGATTTGCCGGAAATTATTTAGCCTTGACCGTCCAGCCTTGCTGCACTTGCGCGTCGCCGGCATAAGAAGCACGGCTGCGATCTTCCTGCACGGCGGACAAGGTGATTTCGCCGACCAGCTTTTCATCCGTGAAAACCACGTTGTCCTTGTCATCTTTCACGTCCTTCAACTGGTAAAGTTCCAATGTGTCGCCCTCCTTGAAACCTTCCTTGCTACCGAGCGAAACAATGATGGTGTCTTTGCCTGCAACGGCGAGCACTTTGCCCGGAGTGTGTTTGAGCGCATCCGTGGCGGCTTTCACTTCGGCAAACCGACCGGGTTCCGGCAGATTGATGGCATCCAGTTGCTCGATGATGTTGGTGATTGTCTGGCAGGTGGCCTTGCCCAAGGCGCTTTTCATGAATGCCGGATCGCCGTAATCAATGATTGCGCCGGCGCTTTCGGCAACATCGCCACCGGTTTTTGGCGCAGTTTGAGAGGACGCTTTTGCGGATTTGCCTGTTGTTCCGTTGCCGCTTCCGGCCCTGTCACCGCTATCTGTTCCACTGGAAGCATCGCCGAGGATTAACCCCTTGAAAATGTTCGCATAATTGTTGGTTTTACTTTTCCCATGAGCGGCAGTTTGTGCAAAAGCAGTGGCGCTTTCAGCCACGGTAGATTTCCCATCGCCCGTGGTTAAGGCCGTCATGTCAAATTCCGAGCCGGACGCGGAACACACGGTCATTCCCCGCTTGATGACCTTTTTGGTTTCAGAATCCACGAGGAGCCATTCGATTTGGACGTGTGCAGTAGATACTTTTATGCCGAGGTTGGCAAGTGGGCTCGAGGAAATGAAATCCCCAATTTTGCTGCCGCTGGTTTGCGTCGTGAACTGGGTCAACTTGCCGGAAAACGTGAAATCTGAACAGGCAGAGCCGTCGGTATTGGGCTTTTCGGAACCGATAGTATCGCTTGTCTCGGGCTTCTCGGAACTGGCAGCACCGCCTTTGGCAGACCTTTTGGAACCGGCAGAACCGCCCGTGGCAGACTTCGTTCTGTCATTAACGGAACTGGACTCGCCCGATCTGGCTTCATTTTGCGAACCGGCTGCCTTTTTGGTTTCGAGGACTTGAAACTTGTCGTCAGAACTCTCCAACGACTCAATCAGCATTTCGGAAATGCCCTGTCCCATCGCGGACTGCCATCCGGGAACCTCGGCCTTGTTACCGCTAAAATCTTCAATGACAATGACCGCTGGTGAAGGGGCTTGCTTGGCATCTTCGGCGCAAATCCCCCGCAGAAACCCCACAATGAAAATGGGAATCAAGAAAACTGATGATTTCTTTCTCATTTCCTAATTGTCAGAGTTTCAAAAAATCTGTCAAAACAAAAATGAGGCGGTTTGGGCGGAAAATTATTATTTGCACAGCCGGGCGAACACCATCAATGCCTGGGTAACACCGGCTCCGTGCGGCTCAAAACTTCGCCGCTCTTTAGTCGTGTTTTCAGGCGCTGGCCAGATTTCACCTTTTCTGCCTCGCGCAAAACTTTTCCCGTCACGGCGTCCATCGTGATCGAATAACCGCGCGACAACACTTGCTCCGGTCCCAGCAAATTCAGCCGCCGTTCAACCTGCCGCATCATTTCGCGCCGCAGTTTCAACAACTGCGCCGGACGAACGCGCAAAAACCGGCCGGTCAAATTCTTCAACGCCACCACACGATTGCGCGCGCCTGATTTCACGCATCGCAACAGGCCGTTTTGCAAATCATCCAGCCGCTGCAACGATTCGTCCAATCGCCGGCGCGGATGCGCCCGCGCGAGGCGTCCGGTCAGCGAATCAAAATCTTCCGCCGCGCGCGCAATCCACTGGCGCACACGCTGGCGCATCACGTCCATCGCATTCGCCACAAATTCGCGGCTGGCGAAAACGCCCTCGGTGATGATTTCCGCCGCAGCGCTCGGCGTGGCCGCGCGCATATCCGCCACGAAATCCGCGATGGTGAAATCAATCTCATGGCCGACGGCGGAAACTACCGGCACCGCCGATTCAAAAATCGCCCGCGCGACGATTTCCTCGTTGAACGCCCACAAATCTTCCAGCGAACCGCCGCCGCGCGTGATCAGAATTAAGTCCAAAGTCTCATGCCCAAAGTCCAAGGTCGTTTCGCCTGCCGTGGCTTTGGGCTTTGGACTTTGGACTTTGGACTGAAACTCATTCAGCAGCCGGATTGCTGCCGCAATTTCCGCCGCCGCACCGTCGCCTTGCACGCGGCACGGAACCAAAATAATTTCCAACGACGGATTCCGCCGTTGCACGACGTGCAGCACGTCGCGGATCGCCGCGCCCGTCGGCGAAGTCACAAGGCCGATGCGTTGAGGATATTTCGGCAGCGGCCGTTTCCGTTCTGGCGCGAACAAGCCTTCCGCCGCCAGCTTTTGTTTTAATTTATCAAACGCGATTTGCAGTGCGCCGACGCCCTGCAATTCCACCGAACGCACGATGATCTGATATTGCCCGCGCGCTTCATAAACCGTCACGCCGCCTTGCAGCAGAACCTTCTGGCCGTCCGCCAGCAGTTCGCGATGCGCAACTTTTTCGCGGCTGAACAGGACGCAGCTCAATTGCGCCGCCGCGTCCTTGAGCGTGAAATAAATGTGGCCGGAAGATTGCGTGCGCAGGTTCGTGACCTCGCCGCCAACCCAGATTGAGCCGATTTGTTTTTCAAGCAGCGCGCGGATTTGCCCGGTAAGTTCACCGACGGAAAAAATTTTCCGCGCCGCCTCCGCCGGAAACAACTCGCCGAAGTCCCATTGCGATTCCGTTCTTTTACTCACAAATTTCTCTTGAAACGTTCAAGAACCATCCGGCTCCCGCGGCGACAGCCTGAAATTTTGCTGATGGCGGAATGCGTAGCGAAATTTTGTGCATAAAACAGACGCGTAACCGTAGGAAGTTCCGAGATGTCGTGCCACGATCGGAAGCGTCAGTCCTGGAGGCAGGGATTTCATTCGTTCGTTCCAATGATGATCCATTATTTCCCTTCGGCTGAGGAAACGGTAACCAGCGATGTTCGCATAGTAAATCGCCCGTGTTTTTGGTAATTTGAGTTTCAATGCCATTGCCTGCCGAGTCAGATCAGGCTGCATTTTGCGCATCAAATTGATGAGGTCTTGCGGCGGCGGCTCCAAATACCGCCGGTCGCGAAATTTATAACGAAATTGTTTGCACAAACGATAGGCGTTATGGTAGGAAACCCCCAATTGCCGCGCCACCATCGGAAGCGTCAAAGCTGGAGGCAGAGATTGCAATCGTTCGTTCCACTGACGATTTTTTATTTCCGGCCGGCTGGGGAGACGGTAACCCGCGAGATGCGCATAGTAATGAATCGATTTTTCCAGCAGTCCGAGTTTCAACGCCACCTCCTGGAGAGTCAGACCCGGCGGCATTTTGCGGACCAAACTGATGAAGCGTTCTCTTCTCTGTGTGTGGAATCTTTTCTTGGGAATGCCGAACCGGAGGCGCAGTGCATGCACTGCGGCCCGGGTGACGCCGAATATCCGTCCGATTTCCGCGTCCGATTTATCGAGGTTTTTACGGATGATTTCCAGCCGTTCTCGTGTTCGTTGCCATGGCCCCCACTTGGGAGGTTGCAGCCATCTCTTCGGCTCCGCCGAAAACGGTTCGCCGAAGCCCCTTTGAGATTTGGTTTGTTTGCTCATCAAATTCAAAGTCAATTATCCACACCCGTCGCGCCGAAGCAAGCGAAGGCTGGGATGGGACACTGATGAAACATTTCCGTTCTCACACAAATGAACGTCAATTCATCAGAATCATTGGCGTTTGAGCGGCTGGCTTTCTTTGCGAAAGGTTTGCCTTTTTTTGATTTTCGCGTCATTCGGCTTTGCCTGCGGCGCAAAACCTGATAATTCTCTCTGAATTATGGCATACAAAAACGTCACGCCGCCCGCCGGCGGAAAAATTTCAATCTCGAACGGCAAGCTCACCGTTCCTGAAAATCCCATCCTGCCGTTCATCCGCGGCGACGGCACCGGCCCGGACATCTGGGCCGCGAGCGTGCGCGTGTTCGATGCGGCGGTGCAACGCGCCTACGGCGGCAAACGGAAAATTTCGTGGTTCGAGGTTTTCGCCGGCGAAGAAAGCTTCAAGAAGTTCAACAACTGGCTGCCGGATGACACCGTGAACGCGTTCCGGGAATATCTCGTCGGCATCAAAGGCCCGCTCACGACGCCCGTCGGCGGCGGCATCCGCTCGCTCAACGTCGCGCTGCGCCAGATGCTCGACCTCTACGTCTGCCTTCGTCCCGTGCAATGGTTCACCGGCGTTCCCTCGCCGGTGAAGCATCCCGAAAAGATTAACATGGTCATCTTCCGCGAAAACACCGAGGACATTTACGCAGGCATTGACTTCGAGGCCGGCAAGGAATCCGCGCTCAAGACAATTGAATTTCTCAAAACGAATTTCCCGAAGGATTTCAAAAAAATTCGTTTCGGCGAAACGCCCGAAGTCGTCGGCATCGGCATCAAGCCGGTTTCCAAAACCGGCACGCAACGGCTGTTCCGCGCCGCGATGCTTTACGCGATCACCAACAAGAGCAAGTCCGTGACGATTGTTCACAAGGGCAACATCATGAAATACACCGAGGGCGCCTTCCGCGACTGGGCCTATGAACTGGCGAAGTCAGAATTTGGCGCGGTGGAAATGGACGGCGGCCCGTGGTGCAAGATTCCCGAAGGCAAATCCGGTGCCGGTCTCATCATCAAGGACGCCATCGCCGACATCACGCTCCAGCAGGTGCTCACGCGCCCGACAGATTTCGACGTCATCGCCACACTCAACCTCAATGGCGATTATTTGAGCGACGCGCTCGCGGCGCAAGTCGGCGGCATTGGCATTGCGCCCGGCGGCAACATCAATTACGTCACCGGCCACGCGATTTTCGAGGCCACGCACGGCACCGCCCCGAAATACGCGAACAAGGATGTCGTCAATCCCGGCTCTGTCGTCCTCTCCGGCGAAATGATGTTCCGCTACCTGGGCTGGATCGAGGCGGCGGATCTGATTCTCAAGGGACTGAACGGCGCGATTAGCTCCAAGAAGGTCACCTACGACTTCGCGCGCCAGATGGACAACGCGACCGAGATCAAATGCTCCGCGTTCGGCGACAACATCATCGCGAATATGTGACCGGCGTAGCGGCTTTCGGCAGAAAGCCGGATGTTTATATTGCAAGTAAGAATGCGGCGCCCTGCCGAGATGCCGCTACGATTTCGCTTTCGCAGTTCAGGGAAAACTGCCTTCAGGCTTCGAAATGTTTGATGATCACCGCCACGGACAATCCCAGCAGCAACGCGACGGACAATTTTAGGCGGTCGTGCGAATGAAATTGCAATTCCGGCAAAAGGTCGGCACTCGCGATGCAAAGAAAAGTTCCCGCGCAGAACGCCAGCGCGCAGCCGAGCAGGATGCCGTTGGAATCGGCAAAATGGCTTGCGCCAAAATAAAACAGGATTGCGCCCGCCGGACTCACCAGCGAAAAAAGCCAGTTCAGCAGATGCCGCGAAAAACGCGAACTGCCGCTCGCCGTCATCAAAGTTGAAATCGCCAGCGCGTCGAATGGTTTGTGCAAAATTACCACCATCGCGACGCCGAGTCCCGCCAGTTTTGCGTGGCCGTGAATGCCTGCCGCGACGGAAGCCGCCAGCGCGAGGCCGTCGAACAGCGAGTGGAGCGTCAGGCCGAGCGCGGTGCCGACCCACGAGAGTTGTTGCGCCGATTTATCCGCGAGCGTGTGGGCGTGATGTTCGTGGTCGTGATTATGTTCGTGCGCGTCGCAATCTTCAGGGTCGCCTTCGGGCGAGTCGTGGTGGTGAAAATGGAAAAAGCGTTGCAGAAAAAACATCGCCAGAAAACCGCCGAGAACCCATGCTGCCGTGCGGTCAACGGAATGCAACTGCTCCGCCGCGTCCGGCAAAAAATGCAGCTGCGCGATTCCCAGCATGAGTCCGGCCACAAAACTGGTCGCCAGTTGCAGGCGCGTATGCGTGGGACGGATGATTAGAAGCAGCCAGCCGCCTGCGAGCGACGCCAGCAAGACCAGCGCGCAATAAATGGTCAGCAGCAAAACAGGTGACAAGGCGGCCATAATTTTAATTGCAAATCGTTTGCAATTTAGCAAAAGACTAAATCATCGCAAGATTTATTTTTTTGGAGGATGATTATTGACTCCTGCATAATATAGTGAGTATTTCACCACAATCCAGCCTGTTTCCAGAAGGCGGCGATCAGCTTGGGGCGGCGGCGGATGTTCCGCAGTTGGCGGCGTCCGAACGCGCCGAGTTGGACGATGTCCTTGGCGGTGAAGTTGGG
>DATCDZ010000131.1:0-3974 GCA_036510395.1 Verrucomicrobiia bacterium | reverse complement strand
CTGATGGAAAGCGTCGGCGGCAACATTGTTTTGCTGCGTGAAGTCGTCGGCCTGTTTCTCAATTCAGACGCGCCGCGCCTCATTGCCGATCTCGGCGACGCGGCGGCGAAGCGTGACGCGAAAGCATTGCAGGCGGCGGCGCACGGCCTCAAGGGTTTGCTCGGCGAATTGCGCGCCGAGCGCGCCGCCGAAATGGCGCGCAGCCTTGAAGCCAGCGGACATTCCGGCGATTTGACCGAACTGGACGCGCGCGTCGCCCCCCTGATTTCGGAAATGGAAAAATTAAAACGCCAGTTGCAAAAGTTGATGGAATCTCCAAACATTTCCTGACCATGCCGACTGATTCCGCCAAGAAAGGTTTTGTGCTCATCGCCGAGGACGTGAAGGTGATTTCGCGCAAGATGGTCATCGGGCTGGAGCAGTGCGGCTACAAAGTGGCGCTGGCCGAGGACGGCGAGCAGTGCCTCGAAATGGCGCGCGCTCTCCGTCCCAATCTGGTCATCCTCGACATCATGATGCCGAAGGTGCATGGCATCGAGGTCTTGAAACAAATCCGCGCCGACCCGGAAATGCAGGACACCGGCGTGATCATCTGCACCGCCAAAAGTTTTGACACGGAATTAAGCCACGTCGCCACGCTTGGCGCCTATGATTTTCTGATCAAGCCGTTCACGCTTCCGGCCCTGACCGAAATGGTCAACGGATTTTTCGAGTCGCGCCCCGGTTCCGGCATCGTGCGCCGTCCGCCGGTGCATCGCGCGGACGCGGGCGAAGTTTTTCACCCAAGTTTCGAGACGCAATCCACGCGCCTCAAGCTTTGGGGCACGCGCGGTTCGGTGCCGACGCCCGGCGCGAATTTTCTCCGGCACGGCGGGCAGACTTCCTGCATGGCCGTCAGGACGGAAGACGCCGTCTGCATTTTCGACGCCGGTTCTGGAATCCGCGACCTGGGAATTGACCTGATGAAATCCAAAATCCGCAACGTGCATCTTTTCATCACGCACACGCACTGGGATCACATACAGGGATTTCCATTTTTCACGCCGGCCTATGATCCGGGTTTCAAAATCACCGTTTATGCCGTGCGCGGCTTTGGCAAGGATCTCAAGTCGCTTTTTTCCGGCCAGCTCGACAAGGATTATTTTCCGATCCAGATGGAAAATATGAGGGGCGACCTCGACTTCGTCCAGCTTGGCCACGAACCGGTTGAATTGCCGGGCGCAAAAGTCACCTGGGAATTCGCCAACCACCCCGGCGCGACCGTGGGTTACAAGATTGATCTGGGCGGGAAAAAAATCGCGTGGGTGCCGGACAATGAATTTCTGGAAGGCTACCTCGGCTCGCCGGATTTGATTTCGCCCGAACACGAACGCGTAGCGCCCTACCAGAAAATGATCGAATTTCTTTCCGGCGTTGACCTGCTGGTTCACGAGGCGCAATACACGAACGAAGAATACCCGGCCAAAACCGGCTGGGGACATTCCTGCCTTTCCAACGCCTGCCTGCTGGCGAAACTCGCGCAAGTGCGCCGCTGGATTGTCACGCATCACGACCCGTCGCACGACGACACTTTCCTCGAATCAAAGCTCAACCTGACCCGCCAGTTGCTCGACCGCGTCGGACACCCGATCCCGGTGGCGCACGGATATGACGGCATGACCGAGTATTTGTGATTGTGTCACGGCAACTGCAACAGTTGCAAAATTGCTGCGGCACGCTTGGATTCAGACTGGTGATGAATTGGAAAGGAGAAGTTTTCAGTCGCGGATTACATCGGGTTTGTATCCGCATTTAATGTGTGGAAAGAAGAAGCTGAAGAAATTCAAAGCGCGCTCAAAACTTTTGGCGGATCATTTGACGAAAAGATACAAGCAGAATTACCAAACTTTGATGAATCGAAAGAAAAGGAGATTTCCGAACAGCCAGAACCACCGAAGCCAGCTTGAGTCTTGGCGTTGAAACTCATTCGCGCAGTTTACGGTTCAATTCATTGCCCGAAAAATTTCTGAATCTCCTTCACCACTTCCACGAACCGGTCCACTTCGGCTTTGGTGTTGTAAAAATAAAAACTCGCGCGGGCGGTGGATTCCACGCCGAGCTTATGCATGAGCGGTTGCGTGCAGTGGTGGCCGCCGCGCAGCGCCACGCCCGCCTGATCCGCCAGCGTCACCACGTCGTGCGCGTGAACGTCCTTGAGCAGAAAACTCACGAGGCCGGCGCGGTTGGCGGAATTTAATTTCGGGCCGAAGAGCCGGACGTCTTTCAACACGGAAAGTTTTTCATAGGCGTAATTAGCCAGTTCCTGATCGTGCCGCCAGATGTTTTCGCGGCCGATGGCGTCGAGATAATCCATCGCGGCGTGCAGGCCGATCGGGCCGGAAATGTCCGGCGTGCCAGCCTCGAAGCGATGCGGCGCGTGCTTGAATTCCGTCTTGTCGTAGCCGACGGACAAAATCATTTCGCCGCCGCCCTGATACGGCGGCATGGCGTCGAGAATTTCCTGTCGTCCCCACAACACGCCGATGCCGGTCGGCCCGCAAATCTTGTGGCCGGAGAACGCAAAAAAATCGCAGCCGATGGCCTGCACATCCACCGGCAGATGCCCGGCGCTTTGCGCGCCGTCCACGAGCGTGACGATGCCAAGCTCACGCGCGCGGGCGCAAAGTTCGGCAACGGGATTCAACGTGCCGAGCGAATTGGAAATGTGAACCATCGAGAAAATTTTCACCTGCTTCGTGAGCAACGTGTCGAGCTTGGACAAATCGAGCAAGCCTTCGTCGCCGGTGACGGGAAGATAGGAAATTTTCGCGCCGGTTTTTTGCGCGAGCAATTGCCACGGCACGAGGTTGCTGTGATGCTCCATTTCCGTGAGCAAAATCACGTCGCCGGGCTTGAGGTTTTTTGTTCCCCACGAACTCGCGACGAGATTGATGCCTTCGGTCGTGCCGCGCGTGAAGATGATTTCGTCGGCGCTTTTGGCGTTGATGAATTTCGCGGCGCGCGCGCGCGCGGCCTCAAACGCGTTTGTTGCGCGATTGCTCAACTCGTGGATGCCGCGATGGACATTGGCGTTGTCGTGCTCGTAATAATGCACGAGCGCGTCAATCACCGCGCGCGGTTTCTGCGACGTGGCGGCGTTGTCGAAATAAACCAGCGGCTTGCCGTGGACTTTCTGATCGAGGATCGGAAAATCCTTTCGCAGCGCAGACCAGTCAATTGTTTTGGAAATGCTCATCGGAAAAATTTATTTGTTCCACGGCTCAAAAAAATAATTGAAGCCGCGCGCCCGCAACGCCGTCTTTAACTCATTGTCCTCCGTCCAAAAGAGTCCGTTCAAGTGCAAAGTCAAAGCCACATACGGCGTGTCCTTGGAATCAGTTTCTTTGCAGAGGCGAAAAGCCCCGATCCAAACTTCGAGCGAAATGTCCGCTTCGTGAACAAAAGTCAATTGGTTCAGCAACGTGTGAAGCCCGGCGAGCAAATCTTCTTCTGGCAAACGGCTGGCGCGAATCAATCGTTCCTTGTGCTTGAACAGTTCAACGAAAAGAAATCGCGGCGTGAACAATTGCGGATGACCGCCGGGGCCAATGCGCTCGCGCAAATCGCCGCGTCCGGCGACGAGGCATTTGAACGCGATGTTCGCGTCAACGATGACGCAATCCGCGCTCATCGTTCATGCGCAGGAATGAACCGGTCTTTGTTCGCCGCCCACCAGCCCGCCTTCATTTCGTCGGCCAGCCGGTCAGCATCCGCTTCGGTCAATTGACTGCGTTGCGCAATTTCTTCAAACCGCAGCCAGTCCAGCAACGCATTGAGGCGCTTTGGCGGCACGGCGTCTTTCGGAATCGTCACGCGCAAATCGGCGTCGGTTTTTTCGACCGTAATCATGTGGTCAGACTAATGCAGAATTTTCATTGCAGCAAGTCACAACAAACCCAGTTGCAGCTTCGCCGCCTCGGTCATCATGCCTTGAT
>DATCDZ010000130.1:0-12457 GCA_036510395.1 Verrucomicrobiia bacterium | reverse complement strand
AGGAGCCAGGGCAACGCGGCGGATGGGCCTTCGGCGCTTTCGGAAAGAGCAACGCGGGCTTCGACAAATTTTGCAGCGGCGCGGCAGGCGGCGGCAAAAGGGCTTCCGGTGTAGGGCAGCCCAAAATTTTCAAATCTTTCCTTTTCGGAAACTTCGAGGCTGGCGGCTTGTTCGAGTAGAACAGGCGCAACGCGGCGGGCTATCTCGCGGCAAAGTTCAATGTGTTCGCGCCAAAGCCGTTTTTGTTCTTCCGATGCGGACAGCCGGATTGATTGAAATTTTTCGCGCCATACGTCGCGGGACAAAATGCTCGAATGATTGAAGCCGGGCTGCGTGACTGTTGAATGAAGGTTTTTTTGCTGCGCGAAAAATTGCGCGTCGGCTTCGACGTTGGTGTGCGCCATGTGAACGCTTTTTAGCGCGTCGTTTTTTTCCTGCCACGCCTTGAGCTTTTCGTATTCGGTCTTAAACAGATAAACGCGCGCGGAAGAATCCAGCACTGTCAACACAAGCCGCGCATGGCCGGTGAGCTTCGCCTTTTGGTCATCATCGGCGCGGAGAAGCGCGGACACGCGCCCTAAAAATCCGCGAACAAAACTGACTTCCGGCGTGACGGTTTCATCCGGGCTTGGTTCCGGCTGCGTTGGCTGCAAATTTGTGTTGTCCATCTACCAATGCGCGTCCGTGCCCACAAAAGCTGATTTGAGCTTGCAAACATTGGATAATGGATGCCATTTTTCGCTGCGCGGTGGTGCGCGAAACGTCCATCCAAAGAGCAAATTGCGTCATGGACTTTGGGGCTGCCGGGCGTTTCAAGAGCATTGACAACACCAAGACACGTTCGGCGATTTCTTCGCGGTTGTGTGCGCCCACAAGCAGCAAGTCCAAAGTTTGAACGAGTTCGAAACGGCTGGCGTTGGTGTCCGCGTCGTCGTCCGGCGGATCGTCAAAGTAAATGTCAGGCTCGACAATCGGCACGGGGCGACCATCGGCTTCAAAGCCGGGCGGATCGTGCGGGTTGTCGAGGGCGTCGGACATTTAGGTTAGTTTGCTATTGCGCGTGGTTTGGCTTTCGGGTATCGCGTAGCGATACCAGCAGCATCTTCGGCATTTCTATTTCTTCCGAGGCGGTCATTTTCGGTAGCGGCGGTAATCAATCGCCGACAAGATTTCCGGCAAGGAAAAGCCCGGATCGGCTTTTCGACGGCTTGGACGGATGCCCGCGTCTTTAAGCCAGCGCGAAATCGTCGGCACCGTGCAACCAAGATGAAACGCCCAAAAATGCAGGCTGCGATTTAACGGCGCGTGCGGAGATTCATTTGATTTCATTGGCGTTTTAGCGATTCACTGTTTAATACCCGCGTTTATTTTTGAAAAAATGTCTCATAGAAAGACTCACGAATGTCCATCTTTCTTGCTGCCGGGCGCGAATTTGTAGGGTTCCCACGTTTTTCTGGCGGCCATTGCAGATTCAACCGCCAGCGGCCAACACAGATCGCGGTCATTGAATAGACGGTCGCGCCGCGAGCGCGTAGTGAGGCCAGCAAGTCGAATAACTCGCCGCCTGAACATTCCACCACGGCGGGTTTGTCAGGCACGCCGGGCAAGGTTGGTTGGTTGGTGGTTTTCATCGGCGCAACCTTTCGAGCGTGAGACTTTTCAAACTCTGGCTTGAACGGTCTCGGCATTTGCGAGAGACAGACATTTCACGCCCTATAAGGAGGCGTGAAAAGTGTCTCTCCATGTCTGACTTTTCAAAATTCAGGTGTTGAAAAGTCTCTGAAATGTCTCTTGAAAAGTGTCTGGTTTTCATTCGGCTTTTGCGGGTTGCGGTTTCCGGGCGATGAGTTTTGCCGCGTTCGTTCCGGCGCGGTTTTGTCGCCATTCAAAAAGTTTCCCGTCCGTGATAAGTGCGTCCAGAAACGCTCGGCCTTTGGCATGGTTGCCGTAGCGGTCTTTCCACTGGTCAATCAGGAGACTTTTTGCGACGGGCTTTTCGAGCGGCACAAGCGCGGTCAAATCTTCGCGTGTGCCTGCCCGTCTTGGTTTGCCAGCGGGCGTTTCATCCTCGGTCGTCTTGCGCCAGCAAATCACGCCCGGCTCCGTAGCATGGCCGATGAGTCGCGCAAAAGTGGTGTTGCCGTCGTCATCTTTCCAGCCGATACGCGAGCCGCGTTTCCCGGCGTGAAGTTCAAAGACACTGTGCGAGCCAAGCGAGCGGATCGCCAAGACTGCCCGCGCCCAGTTCGCCCATTCTGCGGAGCCGCTGCCGAGATAAGCGAAGTCGCCGGCCTGCCACGCTGATTTTTCTTCGCCCCGGCTCGGTTTGTTCGTGTGGTGAATGACAACGCAACCGCAGTTGAATTGAGTCAACAGCGGATTCAATAGATTACGGAGAAACGCGCCAACGTCTTTTTGACTGCTGGCCTCGCCGCCGATATAGGACAACGCCGGGTCAATCCAAAGCAAATCCGGGCGGTGCAATTCCAGCAACGGCGCGACGGTGTTATCAAAAAATGCGCGGCTTGTGCGGGCGTTTTCCTGTGCGGTGATGACGCTGGCAAAAACCGTTTTCAATTCGTCCGGCGACAAGTCGAGTCCGGCAATCACGCCGTCGCGCATCTCGGCAAGGTCGCCGTCGTCATTCTCGGCTTGAATGTAAAGCGAGCGGAGCGGGCGGGCGGGCTGAATCCCGAACATCGGACGCCCCAGCGCGAACATGATTTGCGATTGAATCCCAAACGATGATTTGCCGATGCCCGTCGGCGCGGCGAGTAGCAAACCACCACCACGGCACAAGTAACCCGTCCGCAAAAGTTCGTTCAGGTCGTTTGTCGTGCGGCGTTTCAATTCGCCCAGGCTCTTTGCCACTGGCGGTTGCGGCGCGGCAATCTCTGGCGGGTCGTCATTGCCCGGTAGCGGGTCGGGCGCGGTCTGCGGATACCCGTCGGCACCGATGCCAGCATCTTGAAAAATCATTTTGGCGGCGTCGGAATTCATTGGTTCGCCTCTTGGTTGAAATTCCAGCGCGGGCAGAGTTTTCGCCAGCGGGCGAGCATATCGGCGCGGGATTGAATCACGGGCAGTTCAATCAATGGCGTCGCGGATGGATTCGGGCAGAGATAAAGCAACCGCTGGAAACCGTTTTTGTTTGGCCGCCAGCATCCGGGCAGGCGCGTGAGCCGCACTGCCGACAAACAAGCGGCGTCCGCGCCCAGCAATTTCAGCGGACGTTTTAGCGGTTGAATCTGTGAATCCCATTCCGCCTTTGTTTTGGCGTCCAATCGAATCAGGCAATGAATAGAGCGTGAACCGCTGCTGTAAATGGCCGCAATTTTGATCGGCAGTTGCGCCACAAACGCGAGCCAATCATCCGGCGCGGCTTGGTCGGATTCCAAGACGGCATAACGAAAAGCCGTGATGGATTCTTCGCTGCGGCAGGACAGCTTGTTATCGTCGCGTGGGTTTGGATGCCATTGGCCGTCCACCGGGTTGCACAAATACCAAATGCCATCGCCAAAGTTTCCGCCGCCGCGAATCAAAGCAGGAACACGGCAGTCCATCGGCCTCTTAATGGCGACGGTCGCCAGCGGCGTTTTGCTGTCCATCTTGTCAAAGACGTGGACCAGTTCGCCGGGCGCGTAGAGCTGCGCGAGAAATGAAAATGCGTTTTGCGTTTCGGGTCGTTTGGGTGATCGTTCCCAAAGCCAGTGCCGCCAGTTGCGCGGCGGCGAAATACGGGCGGCGACGGCGCGGAGTTTGGCCGGCTCGAATTGAATGTCCGTTATTTTTTTCGGCGCGGTGTATCTGCCGTTATAGTTGCGCGGATGGCACGGCGGTTTTGAGTTGAACGCCCTTGCAACCGCCACTGCGATTTCGTTCGCGGGCTTTGGCGGGCGGGTTATGCGGGCGGCAATGAATGATTCAGCCTCGGCTGGCGACATTCCAGCGCGGCGGCAGTAGTGAGCCGCTGATAACTGCCAAGAATGGACGCCGTTGGACGCTGGCGGGCAAGGTGAAATTGAATCATGTTGCATGGTTCAATCCTTCCCGCCGAAACTGGCGACGTTTGGCGACTTGGCGCGGAGCGTATTTCCCGCAACGGTTCGTGATCTCGAAAATTTTCCGCCATGCGGAGCCGGAAAGTTTTTTGTGCGGCGCTTTCACGCCGTCCCCCTTGTGATGCTGACGGCGTGCCGGGCGAGCCATTTGTCCACGTCCACCTTGCGAATCCTAACCACCTTTGACGAAAGTTTTACAAAGGGAAGTCCGCGCGTCATTCTGAAAGAACGCACCGTGCGCGGCTCAATTCCGCCGATGTAGCAGGCGCAAGTTTCGTCGGTGAAAATTTCGGCGGCGGGATTTTGTCCGCCGGTTGTCGTTTTTGCGTTTAAGGGCGCTGTCATGCTGTTAATCAAACATCATTGCGGCAGAAAACGGATTAGCTCCTAGTCAGGGGGTAACTAGGAGTAAATTTTAGCAAGTTTATTTTCGGCGAACTGAATTGCTTGTGTCCAAGACTTCGCATTTTCAAAGCACGGGATAAACCAAGCATCTTCTTTGGTGATCGCAAATTTTCCCAACAATTCGGCGGCAGCTTCATAAGTGAATCCGGCGAGGCGCAACCGGAGCGCGGCGAGACATTTCAACGGATACGCGGCTTGCTCGACTTTTGCAGCTCTGCCAATCCGCATTTTCGGCTTTGTCCGTTTCACTTCGGCACGCAACCATTTTTCAAAGTCCGTGACGATTTCATCAATCATGGAAAGCCTGCCGTCCGCAAAAAAATCAATGTCGAGGCGGTATTTGCCGGATGAAATTCGGCGGCGCATTTCCAGATAATCTTTCCAGCCTTTCGGCCATTCCGCTGCACGTTCTAAAATAAATGTGAACTCCTGATCCATCGGCTTAAGATGCACGCGCTTGAATTTTTCATTCCATTCACCTTTGACTTTCATGCTTGTCCACGGATTCGGAAAATCCGGGCGGTGTTGCAAGATACTGATAAAATACAAATACGCTTGGAGTGTTAGCTTTTCTCCGATTTTAATAATTTGAGCCGCTATGCCTTTGGGAAAATATGAATCCAACTCGCCAAGCAATTTCCCGTTCGGCGTTTCCTTTTGCCGTTTTATGCAGGCGTCAAGAATATGCTGGCGGACTTTTTTCCCCTTCAATGGCGTTTCCAGCCAGCGCACAAGCGGCACGCGGATTTTATCGCTCTGTCGGGCGTATTCGTATTCTGCCGCTTCGCTCAATAAAATCCGGTCAGCTTGGCGAAAGTCCCATTCCGCCGCTGGCGGCAATTTTGGATTTGTTTTTTTCATGGCGTCGCCTTTGTTTGCGGTAAAATCGAAAACCATTTCTTTGCATCGTCCGCCGTCACCAGTTCTCGGTAGTGGCCGAAAACCATTGCCGGTGAATTGCCGGCCTCTAGCGCAACCTGCGCGACGTTTTGAATGGACGCGACGCGGTAGGAAATAAACGAGTGCCGCAAGGCGTTGTGTTTCAATTCGACAGCGGGCGCGGTGTCCGTTTCGGTATTGGCGGCGGTTTCGCGTGTGAGTTCGTGGTAATAGTCCGCGCCACTTGGAAAAATGCCGCCGGTCTTCGCGTGCGGTTTCAACCATGCCGCAAGGTTTGGCAGAATCGGCACAATGCGACGGCTGGCGGTTTTGGCGTTCGCCGCCGTGATCTCAATGTGGCCGCGTTCAAGTTTCACGGCCTGCCAGTCGAGGCGCATGAGTTCGGCTGTCCTGATCCCGGTGAAAGCCTGAATTGCGATTGCCGGGCGGATGCTGTCCGACGCGGCGGCGAGCAGGCGCGCGACTTCATCCGGCGAATAAATTTCAACGTCGTCGCCGTTCTTGGCTTTGATTTTCTCGGTTGCCGTTGCGGGATTGTCGCCCTTGCCGATGTAACACCGCGCCTCGGCAAACCGGAATAGCGCGGCGGCGGCGCTGCGGATGTTGCGGACGGTTCGCGGCGCGGCGTCGAGCCGGTCAAACCAAAGTTGCAAGTCGCCAGTCGTCACCGTGTCCACGTTCACGGAAAATTTCTCGGCCAGCTTGTTCAACTGGTAGCGCAAATCTTGCAAGTAGCGTTCGCTGGCCTTGCGCTTCGTTTTGACTTCAATCAGTTCGTCGGCCACTTGGCGGACGGTTCGCGCCGGGCGTTCAACGGGATTGCGCCGGATGTATTCTTTCGCGGCCTCGACGATTTTTTCCGAACCGAGAATTTTCACGGCCTCGACGTGCATCGAGGCGACAAGTTCAAGCGGCGTTTCCAATCCCGCGTTGCGGAGAATTTCGACGGCGCGGCCATAGCTGGCGGCGTCCGTGCCGCGAAAGTTTGCGGCGTTGCTTTCGCCGCTGGAAAGCAACCGGCCAATGCGTTGCGCTTCGTCTCTGGCGGCGGCTTGGTCGCTGAAACTTTGCAGGCGGCGGCGTCCGCCGATGTAGTTTGCCACTTCCCATATCGTCCGCGTGCCGCCGGTGACGGTCTGGCGCGTGCGCTGGTAAATCTTGATTACAACGTCGCCGACTTTCACCGTGTCCGGCTTGCGTGTTCGCCCGCTCGTCTTTGCCTTCATGCGGATAATGTCGGCATAGTGTCGGCATAAGTCAAGCGACAACTTGCCGACAACGCCAAAACGCGAATCACGGACATGAAAAAACCCTTGTTTTCACAATGGTTTGATCACTTTTCAAATTGGTTGCGGGGGCTGGATTTGAACCAACGACCTTCAGGTTATGAGCCTGAAATAATCTCAACTAAATTGCATATTTATTGACGTTTATGGCGGTTTATTTCAATTCCGTTGGTTACTTTGTTGGTTTTTTTGCTTGATTGTGTTCGGGAAGTTGCGGTATGATTCAAAGTGTTTCATGGAGTGGTAATGATGCCGCCCAACACTAAAAATTATGCCTCTTGAATTACGCATTGAAACGAATGGGACAGTTCGACCGTTTTGGTATGGTCGCTTCAAAATCAATGGCAAACGCCAATGCCTCAACCTCGGCGTGAAGGTAAATGGGACGCCGCCTGCCTCCTTATCATTGAAAGACGACGGCGATATAGCTTTCGAGCGGTCGCGCACCGCCGCACAGGCAAAATTGGAAAGTGTCGCAGAAGAAGCGCGAACGAAACGGGATTCTGTTCGGCTTGTCGAAAGGCTTTATGAGATTAAAACCGGGGAAGCCATCCGGTCGGTGATACTTGCAGAACTCGCCGAAGAATGGGCGAAGATTGAACGTAAGCGGGAACCAAATGCCCGGTATGCCGCACAATGCCAATCCACGCTTAAAAGGTTTGTGGTGTTTGTTAATCAGGAAAATAAAAAAGCGGAGGAGATCGCTCACATTACTCGCTCGCTGGCACGGTCGTTCATGGCTGCGGAATCAAACCGTGGCGTCACGGCGAAAACTTGGAATGACACGCTTAAACTATTGCGGGCGACATTCAAATATCTACTCCCCGCCGGAGCCATCAATCCGTTCTCGGACTTGCCAACGCGGGAGACGGAAACAGTTTTCCGTAAGCCGTATTCGCCAGAGGAATTGGCGGCAATCGTGGACGCTGCCCGCACAGATAAGTTTATCCGTCCGCTATTGGTCACAGGAATATGCACCGCGATGCGGCGTGGAGATTGTTGTTTGCTCCAGTGGAAAGACGTGGATTTGCAGCGGAGATTCATCACTGTAAAAACGGCGAAGACGGGACAAACGGTGAGCATTCCAATTTTTCCGATGCTTTATGACGAACTGAAATTGGCTGCCGAGAGCCGAAAATCGGACGACAGTTTTGTTTTTCCAGAGCAGGCGGTAATGTATCAAAAGAATCCTGACGGTATTACATGGCGCGTTAAAAAAGTGCTTGCTGCGGCAGGTTTCCGCGATGAAGAAGAGCCATCGCAGACCACCAACACAGACAGCGGAAAGCAAAAATCGGCTGCATCACTACAGCCCTCCTCCAAACTTGGCGAGGCAGAAATCAGTCGCGGAGAAATTCATGTGGCGCGAAAAAAAGGGTTGCGACGGGCAAGTGTTCGGGATTTTCACAGCTTTCGCGTGACTTGGGTGACGCTGGCACTCACTGCTAGGGTGCCGCTCGAACTGGTCCAAAAGGTAACTGGACACAAGACAACGGACATTGTTTTGAAACATTATTTTCAACCAGGTCAGGAAACATTCCGGCAGGCGTTGCAGTCAGCGATGCCTAAATTATTGATGAATGGGCAAAAATCTCCGAGGGATGAAATGCGGGAGATTCTTGCAGGAACATCGGTAAAAACTTGGAAAAAGGACAAGGCTCGGTTGGAGGAACTGATGGCAGCATTGTAAAATGTTTTTTCACCGATGCGTTGCGGCGGCCTGCGAACAAGCTCCCGGATATTTTCAAAAGAAGGTCAAGGTCAGCTTTTCGCCGTGACCAACGCGCTTTCATGCTTCACCTCACCGGCTTGATGGTCGGCCCTGTTTCCCTCACGACCACGCCGGTTCCGTTCCGCAGAAAGCGCGCTCGTCACGAGCGGCATCTGTTTCAACCGAATGGTCGGCGTGCTTCGGCCTGCGGTTTGGCGACGGTCGTTACGCTCCGGCTCCGTTCCTGCGTCTCTGCGCCTGCGCTCCACTTTCCCGTTCGCCAAACCGCAGGCCGAAGCAAAGGGCGAAGATTGAACCACGTTGCAGACTTTTCATTTGCCGACAAAGTGGATAATTTTAATCGTCAATGATTTTGGCAATGCGGGATAATAAACAACAACTTCATTCGATTGTTTATGGCTTTAATTTCATGCAAAGAATGTAACGGATCTGTCAGCACGGAAGCGGCTGCCTGCCCTCATTGCGGCGCACCGCAACAGCGGCCTGTGCCGCCACCGCTTCCCGTTCAACCCAAGGAAGAAACCATTTATTCCGACAATGTCGTTGTTGTAACGAACATGCGAATAATGATCGGTGGCGCGACGTATGCACTACGAAACGTCACGTCTGTCAAAAAGATGCTTACACCGCCGCAGCTTGCCGGCCCGATTCTCGTTCTGCTCGGCGGTGTTTTTCTTTTGCTGCTGACAATCATCCCATTCAACCCAAAAAATTATCAGCCGCTCGCTGGCGGCGCATTCGGCGGCAGCATCATTATTGGCAGTGTCATTTGGATGTGTTGCATCAAAACCAAATACCACGTTGACCTCTCAACATCCGCCGGAGAAATCCATCTTTTGACATCAAAAAACAAGGCTTACATCGAAAAGATCGTGGTGAGCATCAATGACGCCATTGTAAAATATAAATAGAGTTGAAGACAGAGGTGAAGTTTGTCATGCTGGCGCGTGTCAGAAGCAACGTGCGAATTTTATGATTTCAAACGAACGCCCCTCGCCATTCCACCGCCAGCCTTATCGGCAACCGTATCACCAGCCCTATGCGTCGCAGCAGCCACCGCGTCCTTTCGTTCAGGAAGACACGCTTAAATCCGAGCAAATTCAAATTGAACGCAAGTCGTTTCTCCTGACGCTGAAGGAAAATCCGCGCGGACGGTTCCTGCGTATCTCCGAAGAAGTTGGCGGCAAACGCAACACGATCATTATTCCCACCACCGGGCTGAAAGATTTCACGAGTCTTTTCGGTGAAATGGTGAAGGCGTCGGATGAACTTCCGCCAACAAAGAGCTTGCCGAAGGCGGCGTGAGGAAAAGTCTTGGCACTTTTAATTAAGTGCCGCCTGCGCTTGCGAATTGCCCGGCTTGTTTTCCGTCACCACAATTTCCCGAATCTTCGGCTGATTCTCGGCAATGAGCGGCTGATATTTCGCCGGCAACGCCATGACGAAGGAGAGTTCCATCACTTGCATGGCCGCTTCAATTCGCCGCAGCGCATGGCCGGAAATCAAAATCTCATGCGTGGCAAAGACCAAACGCAATTTCTGTTCCTTGTCCTCGCTGTCGAGTTCGGCGAACGCGAATTGATCAAATGGCAGCAGCACCGATTTCGTCGCGGAAATCTCGACCCGCAGACAGCGGGCTTGCGGGTTAGTGGTGTAACATTCGGGTGATTTGGTGCTCATGTTTTTGTCCTGGTTGAGGGTGACGACGGGATTGTTTTAACCGGCAAAACGTATCGGCGGCGTGCTGGCCGAACCGCAGGAGATAGTCATGCAGCCGGTCCCAAAGCTGGTTGCCGTGGCGCGGGCGCAAGCCACCGGCAAATTCCAGCGCGAGCGGCCTGTGGCCGGAGCGGACGAGATTTTCGCGCAACTGAATTTTATCCGGCGTGAAAATTCGGACGCCGCGCCGCCCGCGTGAAATGGTGACATACCATTGTTGGGCGTTGGTAGCAGGCTTGACGGTGGAATCGGAAAAAAGAACGTAATCCACAGTTTTGCCCTGCGAACCATAGGACGTAACGGCATAGCCAGGGAGAAATTCACGAAAACTTTTGTCGAGGACACGGCCATCGGCAAGCTCAATTCCCCCGTCGGCACGGACGGACTTCACCGCAACCAACTCGCCATTGGTGACACGCGCGCCGGAAGCCAGCTTGCGATTGGCCTTGAGATGCAGTTTGTCGCCTTGAGCGACGGGGATTTCACGCGGCAGGCAGACGGTAATTTTGTTCAGCACCTTGTTTGAAACCGTGACGCACTTGCCGTCAATCTCGACAAGAACGCTCGCTTTGCGGATGCCCACCAACTTTCCGCGCATCCCCGGCCCGGCTTGGCGCACTTTCTGGTTGAACACAATCACGGCATCTGGCGGATAAAATCGTTTGTCGCGTTTCTGTGCATCGGTCAAATCCAATTTGTCCAATGCTTGAACCGTCACATCATTTACGCCGAGCAGCCCTTTTGATTTAAGCGCATCACGCACCTTTGAATTGACGCGATGCACTTCCGCCCACGTCTGCGAGACCACGACGGCTGAAGCCGTTTGCTCCGCCAGCCGGACATATTCATCGGCCAGTTTGTCCGCTTGTTCACCCAGCCCGCAGGAAACGACCGCGCCCAGCTTGTCGAGGCGGTCAAACGATTCAGCGAGCTTACCCGCCGCCGCCACTTCGACGGCCTTGCGATATTGTTTGATCTCCGAGCGTTCCTTTTGGTCATGCCCACGCGCCGGGTCTTGCCGTCGAATTGTATGAAGCTCAACCGGCTTGACGCCGGAATGCCGTTCAATGGCCAGCAGTGCATCGGACGCCTCGACCGCTCCATGCTGGCGCGTGTCGCCCGACAGAATCACCCGCGCCTTTCGCTCCCGCGCCAGCCGCAGCAATTCAAGCATCTGGCGACCGCCGATCTGTCCAGCCTCGTCCACGACGACCACCGCGCCCTCAACCAGTTCGCGCTTGAGCAGAAAATTTGCCACCGTGGTGGGCGATGGAAAACCATCTTTCTCCATCACCACGACTTGCTGGCGTTGTGGCGCGAGGACGGCCAAGCTTTTGCCGGATTGCCGGACTTGCTCGACCAACTCGCGCAGGACGAAACTTTTTCCAGTGCCAGCGCCGCCGCGAAAAAGTGAAATGGCATTCGTGGAACGAAGCAGCGCGTCCAAAGCTAGACGCTGTTCAGCATCCAATTTTGGATTTGCCGTGAATGAATTTTTCACCAGTGGCCGACAATTCCCAACGCCGTCTTTGACGGTTTGAACGATTTCCATTTCCCGCAACAACACTTCGCGCGTGGTTACTTCGCTCGGACGTTCAGGATTGCGAATGTAATCACGCTGGCGCGTGAACTCCTTGAGTTCAGTGACGGAAAGATTCTCGCCGCGCCCCCGTTCCAATGCGTGCTGCCACAACTGGCATTCCAGCACGACCGAGTTGCGGTCAAACAGATGATCCTCGGCCCATTGCACGGCCTCGCCAACGTCAATTTGCTTGGCTGTCGGCGTATGTCTCGGAAGCTGGCGTAAGGCGGCGCGTTCGGTTTCACTTAACTGCCCATTCCACAACTCCCGTTGTTCGTCCCGGCTCAATTCCTTCTGCTTCCGCGCCCGCTCCGCCGTCGCCAGCAACCGGCGCATCGCCATCATGTCACCGCCCGCGCACTCCGGCTTTTCGGCCAGCAGTTTTTTAACGGCCTCGTCAATCTGGATGCGACGCTTGGAAAAGCGTTCGCAGATTTCTTCCGAAATGCCTTCGATTTGAAAATCACCGCGCGCCTGGTTGCGAATCTCATAACCGAATCCGCGCAATTTGCGGGCGAGTTCATGGTAATAGAGGTTCTCGGCGAATTTTCGCGCCCGCAACAGCTCGTAGTTTTGCAGAGCTTTCCAGCGATTTTCAACGGCATCAAACGTCGCGTTGAAAACAATGCAGTGCGTATGCAAATGCGGGTCTAAAGCGCGCGAGGTGTCATGCGTGAACAAGGCCGCTGTGAAATTGCCGGTGGAGCGGTCAATGTTTGCCCTGCCCACCCGGACGCGCGTTGTGGCAAACGTCTCAAATTCCCGCAAGGCC
>DATCDZ010000129.1:0-9796 GCA_036510395.1 Verrucomicrobiia bacterium | reverse complement strand
GAGGAGTGAGCCGACCGCCATCCGCTGCGGGCTGCCGGTCAACACGCAGTTTGGTTATCAGGAAATCAAAAGTTTGGAAGCCGAATTAGCGAAGCCGCAATATCAGGCCGCCACGGTTTATATCGCCTGGGAGCATGGCCTGCTTGATAATTTCGCGAAAAACATGGTCGAGGAAAACGGTGGCGACCTCAAACAAGTTCCCAACTGGCCGGGCAATGAATACGACATGATTTTTGTATTCAAAATCACGACAGACAACGGCCGGAAAAAATTCTCTTTCACCGTGGATCACGAGGGATTGAATGGCTTGAGCGACAAGTGTCCGTGACCGGAAAATTATTTTCCAATCTGCCCGCGCGTGACACCAAGCTGGTTCATCAGCTTTAATTCGCGCCACAATTGCGTTCCGTCAATTTCACCGCGCAAAAGCTGGCGATATTTGGCGATGGTGCGTTCGACGGTTTCCGGCGGTTCATCCAGAAATTCCATGCGGAAGTGGCGCACGCCAAGTTCGATCATCCTGGAAATAAATTCCGCGCCGGTCTGCGTCTGTGAGTTGAAGACGGTGTTACGGCAGCCGGCATCCGCCTTGAGCGCGTGTTCCGCGCCGACGCGGTCGCGCAGTTTGACGACGTGCGTGTCACAGGGCCGTCCGCAGTTCGTGAAATCCGTGCCGCTGGACAAAAACGCGCAGAACACGCAGTGCTCCATGTGAAACATCGGCATATGCTGATGGATTGTGACTTCGAACCAGTCCGGCGGCGCGGCGCGCAGCAACGCCTCAAGTTGCGTAAAATTCAAATCGTAGGACGGCGTGATGAATTCCAGGTTGAATTTATTTTTGAAATAATCCGCCGAAAAACTGTTGGCGATATTAAGCGAATAGTCGCCGCGTTTCCGGCAACCGGCGAAAAATTTCAGGTGGTCGTAATTGCGGATGAGATAACCGTCGGCGTTCGACGACAAGACCTGCTTCAAAATCCATTCCTCGCCGGTTTTGAAAATACGCGGCGGGGCGACCCAAATGCTTGGTTGAGGGTTGAGGGTTGAGGGTTGAGAGATGGAACAATCTCGCGCGGCATGAAACATTGTTGCCGCCTCGCGATATTTTTTCGGGTCTTCAAATTCGCAATAAACCGTCTGCACGCCGCATTTCAACGCGGCCTCGAGTTGCGGCAGGCTGCGGACGAGGACAATCAACGTAGGACAGGCGTCGCGCCTGTCTCCAACTTTCTGATTTGACTTTTGAGACAGGCGCGACGCCTGTCCTACGTTAAAAATCCATCGCTTTGGCTGCGCACGGAGATTTTCCAGCTTGAATGCAATTTCCCGCCGCAGGCGGTTCAGTTCACTCACCGGCAACAAAACTTCGCCGGACAGAAAATTTTTCAGTGCGCCGAGCTTGAACGGCGTGCCGCCGAGCCGGCCAAGCTGTTCGCGCAATTTTTCCTCCGTGAGCGGAATTTTTTCAGCCTTGGCCAGCGGCAACGTGGATTCAACTTTCGCGACATTTCCAAATTCATCGCGCGCGACGAGCGTCAGCGGTTTGCCGCAGACGCCATGAACTTCGATTTCGATTGGCCGTTGAAATTTCGGGGTGTCGCCGGCAAAACTCTGGCGGAGGCGCTTGTCGAGTTCCGGGTCGTCGGTTTTCCAAAGTTTGTCGCCGACGTGGACGCGCAAAAAATCAATGTCGCCGTAGCCGAAACGCAGTTCGGCCAGCTTCTCGCCGGAAATTTTGAAGCGCAGTTCCTGAATTTCATAAATGCGCCCGCCCTCTTCCTTTTCATCCGGTTTGCCGGCGTCGAACACAATGCCGTCGCCGGGCTTGGCTGGCGCGGCGAGATTCACGATGACGCCGTCGCGGACGATTTTTTTGACCTCGCCGAGAAACACGCCGCGTTTTTTGCCGAAGCGCGCGTGAACGAGTTGCTGGTTGTTGATGCCGCCGAACCAGCCGGTGTGCAGCCCGCGTGAAAACGCCATTTCCAGTTCGTAGCGGTCCGAATTTGAACAACCAAGTAACGAAGGAGCGAAGTTTCCATCTCTTTGTTCCTTTGTTTCTTTGTTGTCAGCCAATTTGTCCAAAGCGGCGCGATAAACTTTCGTGATGCTGGCGACGTATTCCGGCGACTTCAAACGTCCTTCGATTTTCAGCGACGCGACTCCGGCGCGAACCAGTTCAGGCAAAACTTCCAATCCCGCCAAATCTTGCGGACTCAACAAATATCTTTTGTCGCCGAGCGGAACCTGTTTGCCGTCGGAAATCAAATCGTAAGGCATCCGGCAGGCCTGCGCACATTCACCACGATTGGCCGAGCGTCCGCCCAGCGATTCGCTCGTCAGGCATTGGCCGGAATAGGCGACGCACAATGCGCCGTGGACGAAAACTTCCAAAGGCAGTTGAGAGTTGGAACTTTGCGCGGCGTTAATTTTTTCAATTTCTTTGGCCGAACATTCGCGAGCGAGCACGACGAGGTTGCAGCCGAGTTCACGGGCGAATTCCATGCCTGCCGCGCTCGTGATCGTCATTTGTGTCGAGGCGTGAACCGGAAAATTCGGCGACAGTTTTCGGATCAACCGGCAAATGCCCACGTCCTGCACGATGGCGGCGTCCACGCCGGCGGCGATGATGGCGCGCAGGTAGTTTTCCGCATCGGCCAGCTCGTTTTGAAAGACGAGGATGTTGAAGGTGACGTAGCCTTTGACGCCGCGCCGGTGCAGAAATTCCATAAGCTTCGGCAAATCAGCCTCGGTGAAATTGCGGGCGCGCATCCGCGCGTTGAATTTTTCCAAACCGAAATAAATCGCGTCCGCACCGTTTTCAACGGCGGCCTTGACGCAATCCCAATCGCCGGCGGGCGCGAGCAGTTCCGGCAGGCGCGGCGTTTGAGCCGGGCCGCGTCCGTCTTTTGGAGATTCAATTGGGACGGTTGAAACCATCTGGCGACAGCATAACCGGAAAATGTGCCGAAACAAAATCCGTTTTGCGCGCAGAACATTTGCAATTGTGCGCGGCGGAGTTAAGCTGGACGTGTGAACAGTGAATTTTCCACCGCCGCCTGCTGGCAGGGCGGCTTCGATGAAAACGGCTTGCGTGAATGGGCGGAACAACTCCGCGCGCAGCTCGGCCGGCGTCCGGTTTCGCTCGGCCTCGTTTTCATGTCGCCTAAATTTTTTCCCCATGCGCAGGCGACGCTGGAAATTCTGCGCGTCCACGCGCGCATCCCGCTGCTCGCGGGTTGTTCCAGCGCCAGCCTCGTTGCCGGGTCGCACGAATTTGAAGATGCGACGGGCATCGTCCTCGCGCTGTATTCATTGCCCGGCGCGGAATTGAAGGGTTTCCGATTTACACAGCAACAAGTCGAAGAAGCAGACGGCCAAAATTATTGGCCGCTGGAATCCGGTGTGGAGCCGAAATCCTCGAACGGCTGGCTCGCGTTCATTGACCCGTTTCATCTGGATGCGGAAAGCTGGGTTCGTTCGTGGAATACAGCCTATGCGCCGATGCCGGTGTTCGGCGGCCTTTCCAGCGGGATTTTTTCCGAGCAGTCAACGCAGGTTTATTTGAACGGCGAGGTGTTCGAGGACGGCGGCGTGGCGGTTTCCTTCGGTGGCGACGTGAAATTGTCCGGTGTCATTTCGCAGGGCTGCACGCCCATTGGTGAAACGTGGACTCTCACGCGCGTAGAGCAGAATTTAATCCACCAAATCGCCAACCGCCCGGCTTACGCGGTGCTGGCCGAGACCGTGCAGAAACTTTCGCCCGCCGACCAGCAGAAGGCGCGCGGCAATCTTTTCATCGGCCTCGTGGTGAACGAGTATCTCGAAGATTTTCATCGCGGCGATTTTCTCGTGCGCAACCTCATCGGCGGCGATCCGAATTCCGGCGTGCTGGCCGTGGCCGCGCTGCCGCGCGCGGGACAGACCATGCAATTTCACCGGCGTGACGCGGTGGCCGCAAACGAGGACATGGGCGAACTGCTCGCGCACGCGAAGGAAAAAATCGGCGGCGCGACGATTTACGGCGGGTGCCTTTGCTGCTGCAACGGGCGCGGGAAAAATCTTTTCGGCCAGCCGGACCACGACGCCGAACTTGTGCAAAAGGAATTTGGCCCGATTGGCCTCGCGGGATTTTACGGCAACGGCGAGATTGGCCCCGTCGGCGGGAAAAATTATCTGCATGGCTTCACGGCGTCGCTCGCGCTCTTCGTGAAGAAATAACGCACCATTCCTTCAGGTTCAGATTCTTTATTGCATTTGTCCGTTGGCTCGTCATGCTTGTTTCCGAATGTCAGAGGAACAACAGCCGGAATCAAATCAGCCAGCGCCCGCAAAAAATCCGGGCGGCGTAAAACGCCGGCGCGGGCGGCGCGGCGGTCGTGGCCGCAGTCCGCGCCCGCCGGTCAAAGCCGTCGCGGTCGAAACGCCGGCCGCCGCCGAAATGACAGCCTCAACCGGATCACCCGCCGCAATGGAACCGGTCGTGCCGCCGGTGCCGCCGCACGCAGGACCGCCGATCAAATTATCCGAACGTCCGGTGCGTCCGCAGCCATCCCGCCCGCAGCCGCAGCCGCGCCAAAGATTTGAGCCGGTGCCGCACGCGCCGCGCGTCCCGCGCACGGACGGTTCCGCCATCAGCCAGGCTGTCAATGAAGTGCTACAGGTCGTCGAATCGCTGGAGCAGACGTTGGAACAGATGGAAGAAGTCTTGGAACTGGTCGAGTTGGCCGAGCGCCAAAAGGCCACCGACGAACGGGAGATTGAATCGCTGCTCCGCGCGTTGCGCCAGTTTCAATCGCGCGGCGGAAGGCCGGATCGTCCCGAACCGCCGGAACGTCATAACCGTCCCGTGCGTCCAAACCGCCCCGAACGGCAGGAACGGCCCGAACATCCGGAAAATCAGGAGCCGCCGCCTGTGTCTAACGATTGAGCCGCGCGGCGGTTTCCTGCAGTTTCAAGCTGCGGAATTTCATTTCAGCAATTCTTCCGCAATCAGCACGGCGTTGAGAGCCGCGCCGCGAAGCAATTGATCGCCGCTGACCCAGAAGCACAGGCCGTTGTCCAGCGCGCAGTCCGTGCGGATGCGGCCCACCTCGCAATTGTCCTTCCCGGAGGTGAACAGCGGCATCGGATATTTCTTGTTTTCCGGCTCGTCAATCAAATCCAGCCCCGGCGCTTTTTTCAAAACGCTTCGCGCGGCCTCCACGGAAACCGGCTTCTCAAATTCCGCGCTCACGGCGACCGAGTGCGAACGATACACCGGGACTCGCACGCACGTCACGCTCGCGCGAAACGCCGGATGGTGCATGATCTTGCGGCCTTCGTTTTCCATCTTCATTTCTTCCTTCGTGTAACCGTTCGGCAAAAATGAATCCACCTGCGGAATCACATTGAAGGCGATCTGGTGCGGAAAAGTTTCCTTCGTCGCCGGTTTGCCGGAAACGATTTCGTTCACCTGCCGCTTCAATTCTTCAATCGCCTGCGCGCCCGCCCCGGAAACGGCTTGATAGCTCGATGCAAATATTCTTTTGACTCCAAATTCTTTGTGCAACGGATACAACGCCATCAAAGTGACCGCCGTCGTGCAGTTTGGATTGGCAATGATGCCCTTGTGCCACTGGACGTCGGCGGCGTTGATTTCGGGAATAACCAGCGGCACCGAATCATCCTGCCGAAACGCGCTTGAGTTGTCCACGACGACGCAGCCGGCTTTCGCGGCGATGGGCGCGAACTCTTTTGAAATGCCGCCACCCGCGCTGAACAGCGCGATGTCAATGCCCGCGAACGAATCCGTGGTCAGTTCCGCCACGGTGATGTCCTGCTCCTTGAACTTGAGTTTTTTGCCGACGGAACGGACGGACGCGAGCAAAGTCAGTTTGCCGGCCGGAAAATTTCTCTTTTCCAGCGTGCGGATCATTTCGATGCCGACTGCACCGGTCGCGCCGACAACTGCAATATGCGGATTTCGGTTCATAAATGGCCGGATAATCTAGCAAAAAAATTGGAAGCGTCAATCGCCGTGCATCAGGCCATTGAAATTTGAAAATATTTGTCATGGCCGCTTGACAAACCCGGCGGCAAAAGGCGAAATCATTTTATGAGGCTGGTCATTGTTTCAAATCGTCTGCCGTTCACGGTTTCATTTCACGAAGGCGCGCCGCAGTTCAAACTCAGCGCCGGCGGGCTGACCACCGGGCTGTGGAGCTATCTGGACCGCAAGATGCCGGAGGGCGTGGAGCTCCCGGACTACCTGTGGATGGGCTGGCCCGGCGCGAGCGTTCCACCCGAACACGACGCGGCGGTGCGCGCCCACGGCGAAAAGTTCAAGTCCAGCCCGGTTTATCTGCCGGAAGAAAGCATGGATCGCTTCTACCTCGGCTTCTGCAACAAGACGATCTGGCCGCTGTTCCATTATTTTCCGACGCTGACGCATTACGAGGAGGAGAACTGGCAGGAATACCGGAACGTCAACCGCGTCTTCGGCGAGGCCGTGGTGGCCGCGCTGCGCCCGGACGACGTGCTGTGGATTCACGACTATCACCTGATGCTGCTGCCAAAGCTGGTGCGCGAAAAATTCCCGGAAATGCCCATCGGCTTTTTCCTGCACATCCCGTTTCCGTCATGGGAAATTTTCAGGATGCTCCCGCGCGCGTGGCGCGAGGAAATCATCGAGGGGCTGCTCGGCTCCAGCCTCATCGGGTTTCACACGCACGATTATGTTCGCGATTTCCTGACCTCGGTGCTGCGCACGTCCGGCTATGAACACCAGCTCGGCAGCCTGACGCTGCGCGACCGCGTGGTGGAGGTGGACACGTTTCCGATGGGCGTGGAATTTGAGCGTTTCGAGCAGGCCGCCAAGTCCAAGGAAACCGAACTGCGCGTCGAGGAATTGCGCCAGAAATGCGTCGGGCAGAAGGTGGTTTTTTCCGTGGACCGGCTGGATTACACCAAGGGACTCATCAACCGGCTGCGCGGCTACGAAACTTTTTTGAAGCTGAACCCGCAGTGGCATGGCAAGGTGGTGTTCATCATTTCCGTCGCGCCCTCGCGCATCGGCGTGGACAGTTACCAGGCGATGAAATTGGAGCTGGAGCAGACCGTCGGCCGCATCGTTGGCGATTTCGGCAACGTCCATTGGACGCCGCTGGTCTATCAGTTCCGCAACCTGGCGTTCGATGAAATCGTCCCGCTCTACCGCCTCTGCGACGTGGCGCTCATCACGCCGCTGCGCGACGGCATGAATCTCGTGGCGAAAGAATTCATCGCGTCGCGCCCCGACCAGACGGGCGTTTTGATCTTGAGCGAAATGGCCGGCGCGGCCAAGGAAATGGGCGAGGCGCTCATCATCAACCCGTTTCACCGCGAGGATTTTGCCAAGGCGCTGGAACAGGCGCTGACGATGCCCGGCGAGGAGCAGATCCGGCGCAACCAGCTTTTGCAGGAACGGCTGCGGCGCTACAACGTCGTCCGCTGGGCGGATGATTTTGTGCAGGCGCTCGTGTCCACGCAGAAAACCGAGGCCGCCCGCCAGGCGCGGCTGCTCATCGGCAAGGCGAGCACCAGCATGATCCAGCAATACCGCGCCGCCACCCGCCGTGCGCTGCTGCTGGATTACGACGGCACGCTCGTGCCGTTTTCTTCCGAGCCAAAACTCGCGCGACCGGACGCGGAACTGGTGGAACTGCTCAACGCGCTCGGCTCCGATCCGGCGAATCATGTGACCATCATCAGCGGCCGGCCTAGGCGCACGCTCGAAGAATGGGTCGGCGAGCTGCCCATTTCCCTGATCGCCGAGCACGGCGTCTGGCTGCGAAACCGGGGCGAAGACTGGCGGATGTTGAAGACCATGACCTCCGACTGGAAGGAGCGCGTGCGGCCGATTCTGTTGCTGTATGTTGACCGCCTGCCTGGCGCGCTGCTGGAGGAAAAAGAATTTTCGCTCGCGTGGCATTACCGTCGCGCCGACCCGGAACAGGCGCCGCTGCGCGCCAAGGAACTGCTCGACGACCTGGCCGGCTACACGCGCAACATTGACGTGCAGGTGTTCGAGGGCAACAAGGTCATCGAAATCCGCAACTCCGGCGTCAACAAAGGCTCCGCCGGGCTGGAATGGCTGAAACAGTTCACGCCGGACTTCGTCCTCGGCATCGGCGACGACTGGACGGACGAGGACTTGTTCCGCGCGCTGCCGCCGACGGCCTATTCCGTGCGCGTCGGACTGGCCAGCACGGCGGCGCGGTATTATTTGAGCGGCCCGGCGACCGTGCGAAAGCTGTTGCACGAATTGAGCCAGGGCCCGCACGAAAAAAATCTCCCTCCAGCGATAGCTTAAAATACAATTCTCTTTGCGAAAGCAGGAACTGAAAAGTCCCGGTTTTTTTGTATTCATGCAAACGTGCGATTTTGTTTGCAACAAAATGTCATAATCACATCCGCATCGTCACCTCTGCGGATTTAATCTGCTGCGAACTGTAACTCCTGCGCGCCGCGCATCTGCGTTGCAGACCATTGAAGTGCTTAAAGCCGACGCGGAACCAACCTCGCCATGCGCAGCACGACCGATGTTGCCGCAATAAATTCAAAATGGTGGAGGCGGCGGGAATTGAAACCACGAAAATCGTTTCGCAAAATTTCGCAAAAATGCAGTTCTGACCGCGTGAAGATTAGCTTTTTTTCGTTTCCATAATTTTCATTTGAAGTCGGCATCGCGAAGAAAAACGAACAAAATTTGTTTCCAATTGTCTCCAAAAAATTCATTCGCTGTTTAGGAGTTGTTTTACATTTCATCTCACGCGCCTCTGCGCTTTTGCCGTCTCTTGCATTCTTTTCAAAAATTATGGAATAAGGAATGCAAAAAGAATGCAATAATTTTGGCGGGTAAAGCTGGTCGCGCGATAATGCAATACTCGCAAAACGGCGTCAAAACAGGCATGATGCTTTTGATGTCCGCGACTGTTCAAAAGACGATAATTCCGTGGAAACGTTTTTGGTGTCGTTTCGGAGATGCAATCCATGTTGGAGAAGACCGACAGGGTTTTCTCACCGACCCTGAAGGCGAATTATTCACGTGTCTCCACAATCCGCATCTTTTCAAGTCCGAAAAATTGCTGAATGAGAAATGCCTGATTCTATGCGGCGATCCCGGCACTGGCAAAAGCACCGTGCTTCAGCAGACAAAATCCACCTTGGAAAATTCGCTTGGCGCAGACGGCAAACTTATCTGGTTGGAATTCCGCGACGTGCCAAGTGAATCTGCTTTTGCACGACGAACATTTGAATCAGATGTTTGGAAGCAGTGGCAAAACTCCACGGGCAAACTTGTTTTGGTGGTGGATGGCGTTGACGAAGGTTTGGTTAAAATACTCGGCTTCGTCGCTTATCTGGCGAGTGAGTTGCGCAATGCACCGATTCAACGGCTTCAAATTGTGCTTGCGTGCCGTTCCGCTGTGTGGCCGGTTAGCGAAGGCGAGCAGTTGATTGGGCTTTGGGGCATCATTGAAAAGCCCCCTGTTTTTGAGCTGTGCCCTTTACGCCATCGCGATGCCGTGCAAGCCGCAGAGACGTCAGGAATAGATGCAGTTAAGTTTAGGGGCTGTCCTAGACAACTAGGTTAAAAGCTGGTGAACCCATTGATTTAATTGATTTAATTGGGTTAATTGGGTTAATTGGGTTTGCGGGTTTGGGTTGTTAAAACGCCACTCGCATTCCTTCAAGAATAGCGGGAAACGGGCTTTGGGCACACCGTTAAATTTACGCAGATGGCGGAAGCCGGAAACATCAAGGGCATTGTAGC
>DATCDZ010000128.1:0-11979 GCA_036510395.1 Verrucomicrobiia bacterium | reverse complement strand
GGTGTCCGGCAGCAGTTCGACGCGGCTGGCCGCGCCCGCCGTTTGCAAAGCGTAACTGCACAGCTCGCGTCCGTCCGCGCTGCCGACGGCTTTCAGCGTTCCCGGCTCGAAAGGAATCTGCCATCTCAAAACGCCGTTGCTGGCCTCGGAAATTTTTTTGGCGCCGACCGTTTTTCCGTTCAACGTCAGAGTGACTTCGGGGCAATTCGCGTAACACTGAACGGTCACGGTGGAATTCGTCGGCCAGTTCCAGCTTTCCACGCCGCCAAAACCGCGCCGTCCGCCGAAACCGCCGGCGGCGCAAAGATAAACCATTGGTTTGTCGCTCCACAGACTTTGGCGAAACCAGGCGAGCGGTTTTTTGAAACTGCACAGGTCGAGCAATCCCGCGCCGTTGGCACGATTCGGCCATTCGTTTGCCTCGCCCAGATAATCCGCGCCCGTCCAGAGAAATTGTCCCGCGATGTAATCGTTGTCGCGCACGGCGAGCCATGCGTTGTATTGATGGCTGTTCTCGCTGCCGTAAATGATCCGCTGCGGAAAATCCCGGTGGTCTTCCGCGTAGCGCGATTCCTGATAATTGTAGCCGGCGACGTCGAGCAGTTGCGCCAGCCCGGCGGCGTTCGACATCGCCACGGTTGCCAGCGCCGCCGTGACGGGCCGCGTCGGGTCGAGCGATTTCACTGCGGCAATGAGCGGTTGCGCGCAGGTCACCAGATTTTTCGCCGGCGGATTTTCGGGCCGGTAATTGTTGCCCAGCACCGGATCGGAAAACGGATCGTTGGCATAGTCCACTTCGTTGCCGATGCTCCAGAGAATGATGCTGGGATGATTGCGGTCGCGGCGGACCAGGTCCGAAATGTCTCTCACCGACCACTCCGCGAAAATTTCGCTGTAACCAAAATGGCTGGGCACGCCCGCGTTGCGGCCGGCCACCCATTTGTTTTTGCCCGGCGTAAATTCATCAAACGCCTCGTCCATGACGAAAAAACCAAGCCGGTCGCAGAAGTCGAGCAGCGCCGGGTCGGGCGGATTGTGGCTGGTGCGGATGGCGTTGACGCCGATTTCCTTCAACGCGCGCAACCGCCGTTCCAGCACCGCGTCCGGCACGGCGGCGCCGAGCGGGCCGGCGTCGTGATGCAGGCAAACGCCCTTGAGTTTCAGCGTCGTTCCGTTGAGGGAAAATCCCTTGTCAGCATCAAAACGAAATTCGCGGATGCCGAAGTCGTTGGTGGTTTCGTCCAGCGTTGTCGCGCCAGAAACAATTCTGCTGACGACGCGATACAGCTTCGGGCCGTCAAGGTTCCACAACTGCGGATTGTGAACGGTGAATTCCTGCGCGATTTTACTTGTTGGAGCGCTGGCTTCCGTCCTGGCCGTCGCCACGATGGTTCCGTCCGGCGCGAGAATGTCCGACTGCAGTGAAAAGCTGCTTGTGCCAGCGGAACTGTTTTTAATTTCTGTTTCAACGCGGACCTCGGCGGAATCTTTTTTCACCTCGGGCGTCGTGACATAAACGCCCCAGTGTGCAACGCGCAATTTGTCCGTGATGACGAGCCGGACGTTCCGGTAAATGCCGGAGCCGGTGTAATACCGCGAGTCGGCGAATCGCGAATGATCCACGCGCACCGCGACGATGTTGTCGCCGGAGCCGAACTTCACGAACGGCGTCAGCTCCAGTTGAAAGCTCGAAAATCCATAAGGCCGTCCGCCGACAAACTGGCCGTTGATCCAAACCTCCGAATCATCATACACGCCGTCAAATTCGATGGTGACGACTTTGCCCGCCTGGTTGGAGTCGAGCCGGAAATGTTTGCGATACCAGCCGGTGCCGCCGGGCGCGTAGCCCGTTCCGCTGGCGAAATCAGCGCTGAACGGTCCATCGCTGCTCCAGTCATGCGGCACATTCACCCGCTGCCAGTCGCTGTCCCCGAACGCCGGCATCATCGCCGCCGCGAAATCGCCCTTGCTGAAAAGCCAGTTGGCGTCGAAATCTTTCGTGACGCGCGCATCCGCCGCCGGGGAAAAGTTTGGCAGCAGCAGAAAAGCCAAAGCTGCCAAGAAAAAGGTCTGCGCGGCTTTCATTTTTATTTTGAGGAGTAGCATATGTTTAAGTTGACAGAATATGCAACCAATCGTGGTTGTCCGTCGTGCGCACGATTTGCGGGCATCTGTTCCATCAAGAAATCAGAACCACCCATGCCAGCAGTCCTGCCAGCGCGACGATGACCTCTTTGGCCCGGTCGGGCCAGTTTGGATGAAATCGTTTCGGCATCCCCGCTTATAACCCCAAAACATTATAGTGCAATATCTAACTAGAAGTGGTATCACCCGTTTTCACTGTTTTGTCATTATCATAGTCATCCTCATTCTCGAAATCATCAGTCGAGGACCGCGACGAGCATGAGCATGAGAATGATTTAATTCACTTGAAAAACTTTTTCGCTTTCTCAAAGAAGCCCTGGCTGATGGGCGTTTCCTGGCCGTCCAGCAATCCGGCAAATTCCTGCAACTTGGCCCTTTGTTCTGAATTCAGCCGCGTCGGCACTTCCACCTGCACACGGACGTGCAAATCGCCGTGGCCGTAGCCCTGAAGATTTTTCACGCCCTTGCCTTTGACGCGGAACGTCGTGCCGGGCTGCGTTCCCGCCGGAATTTTAACCCTCACGCTGCCTTCGAGCGTCGGAACCTCGATCTCCGCTCCAAGCGCGGCCTGGATGAAGCTCGCCGGCACCTCGCAGAGCAAATCGTCGCCATCGCGCTGGAAAAATTCGTGCGCCTTGACGTGCAGCATCACATACAAATCGCCCGCCGGCCCGCCGCGAAAACCCGCCTCGCCATTTCCCGTCGAGCGCAGGCGCGAACCGGCGTCCACGCCCGGCGGAATCCGCAGCTTGATTTTTGAAGTGCGCTCGCGCTTGCCATTTCCGTGGCAGGATTTGCACGGCTTGTCCAAAGTCCGCCCCGCGCCCTTGCAATGCGGACACGTCTGCGCGATGCTGAAAATACCGCGCGACATCAAAACCTGCCCGCGCCCGCCGCACGTCGCGCAGCTTTTCAATTTCGAGCCGGCTTCCGCGCCGGAGCCGCCGCACGCTTCGCATTTGTCGAGCTTCGTCACGGAAATTTCCCTTTCGCAGCCGAGAGCGGCTTCTTCGAGCGAAACTTCCAGATCGTAACGCAAATCTTCGCCGCGCTGCGGAGCGGACGGGTCGTGGCCGCCGCCGAAGAAATTTTCAAAAATGCTGCCGCCCGCCGCGCCGCCGAACACTTCGCGGAAAATATCGAACGGATCGTGGAATCCGCCCGCGCCACTTGCATCGCCGCGCGCGCGCTGGCGCGGGTCGAACGCCGCATGGCCGAACTGGTCGTAGGCCGTGCGCTTTTGGGGGTCGCTCAACGCCTCGTAAGCCTCGCCAAGCTCCTTGAATTTTTCCTCGGCGTGTTTGTCGCCTGGATTTTTGTCCGGGTGATATTTGACGGCGAGGCGGCGATAGGATTTTTTGACGCCCTCGGCGGTTTCCTCGCGTGTGACTTCGAGGATTTCGTAATAATCTCGTTTGGCCATCTGAAGAATTTTTGATTTACGATTTACGATTTGCGGTTCGCACACATCGTCCGGTTCAGGATTTTGCAGCCGGCTTCTTTGCGACGATGACGGCGGCGGGACGCAGCAAGCGCTCGCGCAATTTGTAGCCTTTGCGGATTTGCTGGACGACGTGGCCTTCGGGAATGTCAGCGGTCTCCTGCTGCGAAACGGCTTCGTGCAACGCCGGGTCAAACAATTTTCCGGCGGCATCAATTTCCTCAAGCCCGCTTTCGAGCAGGACACTTTTAAGCTGCTGCTGGATCATGGCGACGCCCGCCTGCAACGCCGCGAGTTTTTCGCCCTCCGCGTTTTGCGCGGCGGCCTGCGCCATCTCGAAATTGTCGAGGATGGGCAGAAGCTTCTGGAGCAGCGCGGCGTTGGCGAACTGCGCGGCCTCGATGCGTTCGCGAGCGGCGCGCTTCTTGAAGTTTTCAAGGTCGGCGGCGGTGCGCATCCAGTTGTCCTTGTGCTCGTCGGCCTTGGCGGCGCGGGCCTGCAATTCGGCCATTTGCTCCGGCGCGGGTTCGGGCGCGGATTCGGGCGCGACTTCGGTTTCAGTCGCTTGTGTTTCGTGTTTCTTCATGCTGGCTTGTCGTCTAAAAAAATTCAGGCCGTCAGATTAAACCATTTTTTGGAATCCGCAACCACCACGATTGCGGACAATTGCGGTAATTGATTGATGTGTTGAACGGGTTGTAAATTTGTCGCCTTTGTCGACAGCACATCGAGTGTCCTAATTGAAGAATCTTTATGCTCGACAAACAGATGCGTCTAAAATATCGTTGGGTCTTTCCTAGTTGAGCGAGTGTGAACCCGTTGAAACACTAGGAACGACAATGCGAAACAAGTATTTGTGTCGTGCGCGCGTTTTGGAGCGGGATTTTCGGGCGTTGTTGCCATGAAATACCTCACGATATTTTTGATTTTTTTGGCGTTTGCTCTTTGTGGATGCTATGTCTCCACGCAACCGTCGGCAAAGTCTTCGCGGCAGATTTCTTCAGCCGACCGGCTCGTAGTCACGAATCGTTACTATGCTTTTGGAGCGACCATCACAGGAACGAATGTCAGCTGCCTTATCACAGTCATCAAATCGGCCAGGACGAAAAGATGGGGAACAGACATGGATTGGGGGGATCCCTTCGTATGTAATCTGGTGTTCTACGCAGGGACGAACCAGTTGGCCAGCATCCCTGCAGTTTATGGTGTATTTAATCTGGACGGCGTTGAATATTCTGATGTATCCGGCGTTCTGGAGGCATTTTGCAAAAATGTCGCAGGAGATAGAACGCGATGAAGACGCCGCCTGATAACTAGATAGTCTGCAAAAATTCCCTGCACACTCGACACTTCGCCCGCTGACGGTTAATTTTCGCGCATGAATTTTCTGGTCTCCGGCGGCGCGGGCTTCATCGGCTCGCACGTTTGCAAATGCTTTTAATCTTTTTGACTCATGCCGACAATTTTTCAAAAGGACGGTTTCAAGTTTCAATTTTACAGCAATGAGCATCGTCCGATTCATGTTCACGTCCGCTACGGTGATGGTGAAGCGGTGTTCAACATCGAAGGCGGAGTTGAACTGCGCGAATCGAAGGGGCTTAAGCTTCAGGAATTGTCCAAAGCCGAAAGACTTGCGGAAGAAAATAAAAAGCTGATAATTGAGAAGTGGCATGAACACCTTGACTGACATCGCTGTGGCCGCCGTTTGTGAAAACGGTTTTATCGTCGTGCGCATGGAAAGCGGCGAAGAAATCCGTTTCCCCGTGGCGGAAAATCCACGTCTCGCGCGCGGAACGCAACGGCAATTAAATCACATGGAAATTTCCCCATTTGGCCTGCATTGGCCGGAATTGGACGAAGATTTGTCCTTTCGCGGATTGCGCGAAGGCAATCATGGCCAGTTTCAAAAAAAGCCGGCGTCTGACTCCCGACATTCTGCTCTCGCATGAATTTTCTCGTCACTGGCGGTGCGGGTTTCATCGGTTCGCACGTTTGCGAGCGGCTTTTGCGCGACGGCCACAGCGTCTGGGCGTTCGACGACTTGAACAATTTCTACGACCCGCAGTTCAAGCAGCGCAACCTCCGCCAAATCCAGTCGCTCGCCAAACCGTTTGAATTTGTCCACGGCGACATCATCGACGCCTCTGCGCTCGCCGAGATTTTTTCCTCCGTAAAATTTGATCAGGTCATCCATCTCGCTGCGCGCGCGGGCGTGCGCCCGAGTTTGGAACAGCCGGCGCTTTACCAGCGCGTCAACGTCGAAGGCACCGTCAACGTCCTTGAAGCCGCGCGCAAATCCGGCGTGAAAAAAATCATCATCGCATCGTCGTCGTCGGTTTATGGCACCAATTCCAAGGTGCCGTTCAGCGAAAACGACCCGATTTTTTCCGCCATCTCGCCTTACGCCGCCAGCAAGCTCGCGTGCGAGGCGCTCGGCCACGTTTATCATCACATTTACAAAATGGACGTGACGATGCTGCGCTTCTTCACCGTTTATGGCCCGCGCCAGCGGCCTGATCTGGCGATTTACAAATTCGCGAAACTCATCACGGCAAGCAAATCAATCCCCGTTTTCGGCGACGGCGACGCGGCGCGCGATTACACTTTTGTTTCGGACACGGTTGACGGCGTCGTCGCGGCAACAAAAAAGGAATTCGGCTATGAAATTTTCAACCTCGGCGAATCGGAAACCATTTCGTTAAGCCGGATGATTGAATCGCTCGAAAGCGCGCTCGGCAAAAAAGCGATCATTGACCGCCAGCCGTTGCAAGCTGGCGACGTCCCAATCACTTTTGCGGACATTTCCAAGGCGCGCGAAAAACTTGGCTACAATCCGCAGGTTAAATTCGAGAACGGCATCAAGCTGTTCGCGGACTGGTTTCGGAAAAACACGGCGAAATAAAAATTTCAGCCTCGTCACCTCGGCTCCTACAAACAAGTCATTTTTTTGCCGGTGGATCGTTGGTCTTGTTTTCGTTTTTGAAAGCGGAGCGCAGGAACCAGTGGCGTTTCAAGCCTTGAATGAAATCGTCGGAGTCAACGATCGTTTTTGAGATTGCGCTCAACATGTTTGTGTTCGCCTGAACCTGCGCGTTGAGGTTGCTCGTGATGTCCGCAACATGATTGAGCGTCGCGCCGAGGCCTTCCGTCAATTGCGTCAAGTTTGTGTCCGTATGCACAAGGAGAGAATTGACGTTCGTCAGCGCGCCTTGAAATTGTCCGCCGCCATTTGTGCCAAGCACCCAGTTGATCGGGCCGCCCGGCTCGCGCAGTTGCGCGCTGATGGCGGTGAAATTCGTCAATAACGGATGCGTCTCGACAAGGGTAATGTTCAGATTTGAAGTCGCACTTGCCGCGTTGTCCAGAACGGTGGCAATCCTGTTCGTGAGCGCGAGGATGTTCGGCAGCGCGGTCTGCACCTGCGAAATCATGGCCTGCAACTGATCCGTTACGGCGGGCGATTCAACGGCCTTCAGCCACGCCTGATCGCGTCCGGGCGTGAATTCTTCGTAGCGATGATTGCGCGAATGCCACGACGCGACGATGTATTTTTTATCCTTCTCTGTATTGTTATAAGCGTAAATCGGGCCGTGAACCAGGTTTGTGATTTGCTGCAAATTGGTTGTGTCCAGCATCGTGAAGGCGTGGAAGACAATATCGCCTGTCTCATTGGTCGCATCCTGCGAAAGCTGCCATTTGCCCGGCTCCGAAACGACGAGCTGCCGCAATTCGTCCACGTTTGTAAAAGTGGAAACGGGCTGCGTGACGCAAATCTCGTAGCCATTCGTGCCGCGCGTGATTTCCAACTGCCGTTTGCCGAGAAAATCCGCCGCGTTGACCTTCACGACCGAGCCTTGCGACCAGATGTAGCGGAAAAACGGGTGGCGGACTTCAAAGACGACCTCGACGTTGTTCGGATCGCGCGGCTGCATCGGATGGATGCTCAAAATATCCCCGACGGAAAATCCCATCATCACGACCGGGTCGCCGATGTTCAGGCCGGTCGAGCTTTGGATGTAGGTGTGGAACCTCGCCTTGATGACAAACCAACCCTTGCGCTCCGCCGTGTGATAAACGTAATAACCGAAACCGAAAACGAGCAGCGCCGTCGCCAGAAAAACGAACCAGCCGACCGCGCGCTCCATCCGGCTCAACCGCGTCCGCAATTGCGGCGTCAAATCTTGAAGTGCCATGATCTTTTATTCCTTTTTAAATGTTGTTGTCTCCATCGAAGCCTCCATCAATTCCATCACGATGGTATCGTCGCCCGATGCGACATCTTTCCACGATCCCAGCAGGGTGAACTTTTTATCCCGCAGCAGCGCGAAACGGCGCGCATCATTTTTCCACACGCGCAAATCCTTCGCCGTCGCCGCAATCGTCATCGGTTTTCCGCCAAAATGTTCGTGGCCGCGCCACAACTGGTCCAGAAATTGCAGCCACCATTTTGCGTGGTGCGCGCCAAGGCCGTTGAGCGGATTGTCGAGCAGCAGCAGTTCCGGCTGGAGGATCAGCGCCCGCGCCAGCGCCGCGCGCTTGAGCCAGCTCAAGCCGACGTTCGCCGGCGTGATGTCGGCGAGCGGCGTCAATCCCATCAATTCCAGCAGCGCCCGCGCCTTTTCCTCCGCCGCACCAAGGGGCAAATCCTTGTGATACTGCAATGGCAGCGCGACATTTTCCGCGATCGTCAGGCGGTTGAACAACTGGCCGTTCTCAAAGACAAATCCCACACGCAGCCGGTCGGCAAGTTCCGATTCGCCGAAATCCTGCGTTTCAATTCCGAAAAGCCTGTAGCTGCCCTTGGCCGGCGTCATCAGCCCGGCGGCCATCATCATAAGATCGCTTTTGCCCGACTGCTCCTGCCCGGCCACAACCCAGAATTCGCCCGGCGCGACCGTCCAGCTCACGTCTTCGATCACCGCCAAACCGTTGTCGCGCATGGAACACACTTCCGCGCCGTGCATTTCGATGACCGGAGTTATTGGATTTTCGCTCATGCGACGAGATAAAGAAAAATGAACAGCGCGTCAATCAGCACGCACACGACGATGCCCTGCGTCACCGCGCGCACCGCCACGCGCGAAACATCGTCGAGCCGCAGCGGTTGCGCCAGCCCGTGATAGCACGTCACGATGGCGATAAAAAATCCGAACGCAACCGTCTTCAGCGCCAGCAGCGCGAAATCCAGCCAGCCCAGCGAATCGGCCAGTTGCTTGAAATAATCGCCCGGCGTCAGCGGCACGTCCTGCAAAAAAGCGCACAAATATCCGCTCACCAGCGCGCCGATGATGAGATAAACCGTCAGCGAAAAAACCCCCGCCGCCATCCCGATCACGCGCGGCACGATCAGATAATGAACCGGATCAATCCCCAAAGTTTCCAGCGCCTCCACTTCGCCCGTCGCGCGGGCGGTGCCGAGTTCGATGACGTTCGCCGTGCCGACGCGCGCCAGCACCAGAAACGCCGCGAGCAGCGGCCCCAATTCACGCACCACCACGACCACCATCACCGTGCCGATGTAATTGATCGCGCCGAAACGCGCCAGCGTCGAAACCGTCTCGCCGATCACCAGAAAACCCAGCGCGACCGCCACGAACATAAACATCGGCAGCAGTCCCATTCCTGCGCGGAAGATTTCGCGCCGGACCAGCGGCTTCATCACGTTCGGAGCCACGCGGAATTTTTTCAAGAGAACGCCCAGCGTGATCAACGCAAACGCACCGAGTCCTTGAACCGTCAGCAAAAAGAGAAATAATTTCCGTCCCAGATAATTCGAGTAAGAACGCGGCAGTGGCGCGCGGCGCAGCAACTGCGCGTCGGCAAATTCAAGCGTCTTGGCAAGCCCCGGTCGCACGGTGACAGCGTAGAGGCGCAAAGCCGTTTGGTCAAAAAGGTTTTAACCAAAAAGAGCATTTGCATTTTTAAGAAAGCAGCTTCATTCTTGAACGATGAGTGCGCTCGAAATCCAGCAGATGCCTTTGCAGGAAAAGTTGAAGCTCATGGAAGCTTTATGGGCGGACTTGAGCCGTGACGATGCCGAAGTGGAATCTCCTGCGTGGCACGCGGACGCCTTGCGCGAAACTTCGGAGCGGGTGGCGCGCGGTGAAGAAAAAGTTCTGGATTGGGAACAGGTCAAAATCGAATTGCGGAAGGGCAAAAAATGAACCTTCACATTCTCGCGTCTGCCTTCAGAGATTTGGCGGACGGACGGGATTTTTACGAAAGGCATGACTTGGATTTGGGCGGATATTTTCTCGATTCACTTTTCTCGGACATAGATTCACTCGCGCTTTATGCCGGAATTCACCGGAAGGTTTTTGGATTTCACCGATTGCTGTCCAGACGGTTTCCTTACGGGATTTATTACGGATTCAACAATGAAAATGTGATTGTGCATCGCGTGCTGGATTTGCGCCAAGCCCCGCGCAAAATACGAGCGGCATTGAAATTTTCAAAATGACGCAAGCCCAGACCAAAAAACGCCACACCGAGCTTGCCGACGAAATTCGCCGGCACGACGACGCCTATTACGTCGAGGCGCAGCCGAAAATTTCCGACCGCGATTACGACCGGCTTTATCACGAACTGCTCGACCTTGAAAAAAAATTCCCCGGACTCGCCGCGACCGATTCGCCGAGCCAGCGCGTCGGCGGCGCGCCGTTGAGCGAATTCAAGTCCGTCCGGCATTCCGTGCCGATGTTGAGCCTCGACAACACTTATTCCGAGGAAGAAGTCCGCGATTTTGTCAAACGTCTGGAAAAACTTTTGCCCGGCGAAAAACTGGATTGGATCGTCGAACCAAAAGTGGACGGCGTCGCCATCAGCTTGCGCTACGAAAACGGAGTTTTTGTCACCGGCGCGACGCGCGGCAACGGCACGGAAGGCGACGACGTGACCGCGAATCTCAAAACCATCCGCAGCATTCCTTTAAGTTTAAAAATTAGCCACAGAGACACAGAGGCACAGAGAAAAAATGATCTTTCAGAAGAAAACTCTGTGCCTCTGAACCTCGGTGGCAAACCCCCTTCTGTTTTGGAAGTGCGCGGTGAAGTGTTCATGCCGGTCGCCGGTTTTGAAAAACTGAACGCCGGGCGCAAGGCGGCGGGCGAGGAACTTTACGGCAATCCGCGCAACACCGCCGCCGGTTCGCTCAAGCAGCTTGACCCAAAAATCGTCGCCACGCGCCCGCTCGACGTTGTGATTTACGGAATCGCTGAAATCCGAGACCCAAAATCCGAGACTCAAAATCCGAATTCGCAAAGCGAACTTCTCGCGTGGCTGAAAAAGCTCGGCTTCAAGACGCCGGGAAAAATTTGGCATTGCCATTCGGCGGAAGAATTGGTCGCCGCGATCCATGATCTGGACAAAATCCGCAAAAAATTTCCCTACGAAACCGACGGTGCGGTCATCAAGCTGAATTCTTTCGCGCAACGCGAACATTCGGGGTTCACCGCCAAGGCGCCGCGCTGGGCAATTGCTTACAAATATGCCGCCGAGCAAGCCGAGACAAAATTAAATGGAATCACGATTCAAGTCGGACGCACCGGCGCGCTCACGCCCGTGGCCGAACTCGAACCCGTTTTTCTCGCGGGCAGCACCATCGGCCGCGCCACGCTGCACAACGAGGATTACATCCGCGAAAAAGACATCCGCATCGGCGACACCGTGACGATTGAAAAAGCCGGCGAAGTCATTCCCGCCGTCGTGAACGTGGTTTTGAAAAGGCGCGGCGGTGGCGAAAAAAAATTTGATTTTCCGAAAACCTGCCCCGAATGCGGCTCGAAAATTTCCAAATCCGACGGGTGGGGCGAGCGTCCTCGCGAGCCGAAAGTGAAAAAGGGCGACGGCTCGCCGGGAGTCTCGCCCCACCAAATTGACGATGAAGAGGAAGGCTCGGTCTGGCGCTGCGTGAATCCCGATTGCCCGGCGCAGATTCGCGGGCGCATCGAGCACTGGTGCGCGCGCGGCGCGATGGACATCGAAGGCGGCGGCGAAGTGCTCGCGGCACAACTCGTGAAAAATAATCTCGTGAGCGACGTGGCGGATCTCTATTCGCTCAAGCCCGACGACGTGGCGAACCTCGAACGCATGGCGGAAAAATCCGCGAAGAATTTTCTCGACGCCCTTGCCGCCAGCAAATCGCGCGACCTGTGGCGCTTGATTTTTGGCCTCGGAATCCTGCACGTCGGCGCGGGCGGCGCGAAATCGCTCGCGCGGCATTTTCCGGCGCTCGACGACATTTTTGCCGCGAACGCCGAGCAACTGGCCGAGGCCGAGGACATCGGCGAAGTCATCGCGCAAAGCCTCGTGAACTGGCACGGCGACGCACGGAATCAAAAACTCATCGAACGGTTGCGCACCGCCGGATTGAATTTCCGCTCTGAACTGTTTCA
>DATCDZ010000127.1:0-13008 GCA_036510395.1 Verrucomicrobiia bacterium | reverse complement strand
TCATTCCGCATCTCCGGCTTGGCGATCAAAGGCAGCCGTTGAAAACAATCGAAGTCCGCGCGCCGGCAGTTGGCACGGACCAGCGAATCGCGATAAAGCGGCACTTCTCGCCAGCGTGGAAGAAGCTTTTCCAGTTGCGCGAGTTGGCTTGTTTCATGGATGAGTTCCGATGTGGCCAGCATGAATGCAAATATACACGCAATCGGAAAAATGCAAATCCAGAGACAGGCGTGGCGGCTTTCGGCAGAAAGCCCGGCATATATTTTGCCAAACCAATGCGACGGTCTGCCGACACGCCGCTACAAATGCCGCGATAAAACTCGCCGGTGCGCGTCATTTTACGCGAAAGTTTTTCGTCGTTGAAATCCACGGACAGCAGGCCGAATTTTTTTGTGTAACCGAACTGCCACTCAAAATTGTCCAGCAGCGACCCGTAAAAAAATCCGCGCACGCCCACGCCGTGGTTGATGGCGTGCAGTTCCAGCAAATGCGCCGTTGCGAAACGATACCAGACAGAATTACCAATTTTACAGAATTGAATTGTTAAAACTTCTGCGATTATTTTACCTTTCATCCATGTCAAAGAAAAAACCGCGATTGAAATTGACCCGCGTTGCCGCGTCGCTCTGTGCGGTGCTGACTTTGAATGCGGCGATGGCGCAATCCGTCACAAACCAGCCGGCACGCCCATCGCCGCAGACTCGCGATCCGCACACTATCGGGTTTGTCACGGCCACGGAATTGCCGGATGGCGCGGTTCCTTCACCAACTGAAGACGGAAATTTCATCATTGGCCCGACACACAATCGTGCGCCGGAAATGATCGTGGACAGCAACACGTCTCAAGGAACGATTTACAATTTCATCATGAGTTCGGCTGACAGCAAAATTTATCCCGGCATCGCGCGCGACCGCAGAACGTCCGGCACGCCCGATCCGAACGATCCCGCCAAATTGATTGTGACCACCAGCCATCCGGCTTCTTACACGAGGCGCGTTTCTGTTTATGTTCCCAAACAATATGTCCCCGGCACGCCTGCGCCATTCATCGTTGGCGAGGACGGCCCCGACCGCGCGTTGTTCACGGCTTTGGATAATTTGATCGCCGAGAAAAAAGTGCCGGTGATGATCGCCATTTCGATCGGCAATGGCGGCGGCGACGCACAAGGCAGCGAGCGCGGATTGGAATACGACACCCTGTCGGGCCGGTATGCCGAGTTCGTCGAAACCGAAGTGCTGCCGCTTGTGGAAAGCAAATGCAACGTGACCTTGACCAAGAACCCCGACGCCCGCGCGACGATGGGCGGCAGTTCCGGAGGCTCATGCGCCTTGATCATGGCATGGTATCATCCTGAACTTTACCACCGCGTTCTTGCTTATTCTGGAACTTTTGTGAATCAGCAATGGCCGCCCAACCCCGAGACCCCGCACGGCGCATGGGAATTTCATGAACACCTCATCCCGGGCAGCCCGGCCAAGCCGTTGCGCATCTGGATGGAAGCCGGCGACCGCGATCTTTTGAATCCGAATGTCATGCGCGATGATATGCACGACTGGGTCGTCGCCAACGAAAACATGGCGAAAGTGCTTGCCGCGAAAAATTATCACTACCAGTTTGTCTTCGCCCGCAACGCCGGCCATGTAGATGGTAGAACGAAACAGCAAACCCTGCCCGAAGCCTTGGAATGGCTTTGGAAAGATTACGAGCCGGTGACGAAGCAGCGCTGAAACTTACCAAGGCCGTGCGCCTTTGAGTTTCTTTTTCGCGCGCGGATTTTCCTCCCGCAAAGTTCCGGCGCGCACTTGCATTCTGAACGGCGGCTCGACTTCTTCTGGTGACAATGACGCAGTAGCCGGGGGTGTTGGCTCTGCCTCTTTCGGAATGGCGTCCAATGTTGTGCCGATGACGCCGAGCAATTCACTGCGCCCCTGCGCCGTCGTTGCTGAACACCGGTAAATCTCCGGCAATTTCTCGAACCATCCCGCGATGCGCTCCGTGAACGCCGCGATGTTCGCCTCCGCTTCTTCCGGCGTGCCGCGATCCGTCTTGGTGAAGACGAGCACGAACGGCACGGAATTGCGCGCGAGCCATTCCACGAATTCCAAATCAATTTCCTGCGGCGCCAGTCCGGAATCAAGCAGCGCGAAGACGCAGCAGAGATTCGGACGATGCTTTAGATAACGCGCCACCGCCTTGTTGAACCGCGCGCTGTCCTGCTTCGCGCCGGCGGCGAAGCCGTAGCCCGGCAAGTCCACCAGCCGCCACGTTTTGCTCATCGTGAAAAAATTGATGAGCTTCGTGAACCCCGGCGTCGACGAGACGCGCGCCAAAATCCCCTTGCCCGCGATCATGTTCAGCAGCGACGACTTGCCGACGTTCGAGCGGCCAATGAAGGCGAATTCCGGCAACGACTCGTCCGGGCACGAATCCAGGTCCGGCGCGCTGCGATCAAAAATGGCGGATGAAATGTTCACGCGAAAAACTAACGGATAATGTGGGACAGAATTAACCGAATGAACAGAATTGAATCTTGGGACGCGATTTAATTGCCAAAATAAACTATTGACATCCGCGCTTATTGTATTATTATCCTAACACAATAACTTAACCATGAACATTCATCCGTTAATGAAAGACTGGAAGATCGAACTTTATTCGGGCATTCCAGCTTACAAGCAGATTGCCAACCGCCTCACATCCGCGATGGCGGACGGCACTCTGGCAAGCGGGGATCGTCTGCCGACCATCCGCGAACTGAATCAGGCGTTGGGCGTCAATCCCAACACCGTGGCCAAGGCTTATCGCGAACTGGCGCTCAAGGGCTTGATTGACGGCCAGCGCGGGTTCGGCTCGTTCGTCAAACTGGACGACCCAATCTCCACGCTTCCCGAGCAGAAAAAAAAAGCCAAGCTCAAGGAACTTTACAATCGGATGCTGACGGAGGCGCGCAGTCACGGGCTGAATGAAGAAAACATCATTTCGTTTATCAACCAAAGGAAAACCACATGAATGAAATCAAACGTAGCAAAAAATTGTTGAAGGCGGCGTTCGCCGTCCTGTTCCGGGAAAAAAAACTCCTTTTGTTCCCGGTCATCTCGACCGTTCTGGCCGCGATCGTTGCGATATTTTTCATCGCGCCCATCGCATTTTACCCGACAGGTCACTCTTTGTTTTCAACCGCGCACTGGAGCGCGCTGGCGGAAATGTTCACGCGCAACATGGATCCAGCGGAACATCGCGCTGCTCATCAGCCAATGCTAGTCAGTCAATATGGGTTTGCCTTGTTCTTTTCTGAACATTGGTGGGTTGCCCTGCTGTTTGCCTTCGCCTATTTCACCTCAATGTTTCTTGCCACGTTTTGCAACGTCGCATTTTACCACGAAATCATGCAGGCGCTCGGCGGCGACACCGTTTCCATCCGGCGTGGATTTCGATTCGCCGCCGCGCGCTGGCGGACGGTGCTGCTGTGGTCGCTGTTCGCCGGACTGGTGGGCTATTTAATTCAAGTAGTCCAAGAGCGCCTTGGCTTTTTCGGAAGGATTGTAACTGGCTTGATCGGCTTTGTGTGGAGTGTCGCCTGCATCTTCATCATACCAACACTTGTCCGCGACACAGAGTCCAAAAGTCCAATCAGGCTGCTGCAAAACTCCGTTGGAACGCTCCGGCGGACTTGGGGTGAGACGATTGTGGGGTTCGTTGGAATCCAACTCTTCGCATTTTTGTCCATGAGTATGCTGATAATTGGCATTCTGCTTTGCTTTGGAATTCCCATGGTGGTTTTAAGCCATCCTGGCTCTGGATTCAAAATCAGCCATTTTATGTATTACGAGGCAGGCATTCCAGCGCTATTTGTGATCGTAGCTACATTGCTTTCTTTTCTCGGTGGTTTGCTTAATGCCATCTATCGTTGCGCGCTCTACATCTACGCCACCGAAGGCGTCGTGCCGGGAACGTTTGACAAAGAGTTGCTGGATTCAGCGTGGAAAATAAAATGATCCACGCAAAGAATGCGTGGTGGCAACTTTCAATTCTTCACCGTCGCCAATTCTGCGTCGGACGCCAGCATCTGCCGCAGCCGCACGAAAACGCGGACGACTTGCACACTCGTCTGCGCCGCCAATTCGCTGTTCAAAACATCAGCGCACCATGCCGGGTGAAGACGCCGGACAAATTGCTCAATTGCTTTTAATCCGAACCGAAGATCCTTTGAGGCCGTCGGATTCGGCATTGAGAATGATGGTTCCCGGCCGGCCGGCTTTGGCGCGGACGATGACCAGCGCCAGGCCGTTGAAGGCGTTGTGCTCCGGCACCTGGAACGATTCGAAGCTTGTCGGGTCGCCGTTGTCCGTGGCGACGATTTCGCCCGGGCCGGAGATTTCAAACTTGATGTGGTTCTTCGACTGCGGCACGAGCAGCCCTTGTTTGTCCGCGACGGTGACGGTGATGTAGGAAAGGTCCCGGCCGTCGGTGGCGATGGTCGAGCGGTCGGCCTGCAACGTCAGTTTCGTCGCCGGGCCGGTCGTCTTCATCACGTCGGTCGCCCATTTTTTGCCGTTCTTGTAGGCGACGACTTTGAGCGTGCCGGGTTTGTATTTCACGTCGTTCCATTCCAGGCGGTATTCAAACGGCCCCTTTGTTTTCTTGCCAAGCGATTTGCCGTTGAGGAACAGTTCCGCCGAATCGCCGGAGGTGAAAACATGGACCGGAGTGATTTGGCCGATACGATCCGGCCAGTTCCAATGCGGCAGGATGTGGGCCATCGGGAAGTCGGGCCGCCAGACTGACTGGTAAAGATAAAACCGGTCCTTCGGAAAACCGGCGAGATCCACTATGCCGAAATAGGAACTGCGGGCCGGGTCGTTGCGGTTGCCGTAGGGTGTCGGCTCGCCGAGATAATCAAAGCCTGTCCAGACAAATTCGCCCGCGACGAAGGGATTTTGATCCTGCCCGCGAAATTCATCGTCCGGCGTCGTCGCCCATCCCGGCGCATAAAGGTCGTAGTCGCTGACTTGGAAGACCGACCGCATCAGGCCACCGCCCTTGTTCTGGGTGACGGGAAAAAGGTATTCGCCGCGAGTGCTGATGCACGAGGCGGTCTCGCTGCCGAACAGCGGCTTGTCGGGATTGGCCTCGCGGAACCGACCATATTCAAACGGCCTGTAATTGTAGCCGAACACGTCCTCGTTGGTCAGAAAGCCGTTGTAGCCGGCTTGCGTGTCGCTGTTCGCGGAAGTCGTCGGGCGCGTTGGGTCTTCCTGGTGTGCAATCGAAGTCAGCTCGGCGGCAATCCAAAATTTGTTCGGACGGCCTTGTTCGCCGACTTCGTTGCCGATGCTCCACAAAATGATCGAAGGATGATTGCGGTCGCGGCGCAATTCGGCGCGCCAGTCGCGCTCGTGCCAGGCGTCGAAGATCAGATGGTAATCGTTCCGCGTCTTGCCGCTCTCCCAGCAATCGAAGGACTCGTCCATCACCAGCATTCCCATCCGGTCGCACAAATCAAGCAGCTCCGGCGCGGGCATATTGTGGCTGGTGCGAATGGCATTGCAGCCAAAAGACTTTAGAATTCTAATCTGCCGCTCCAGCGCGCTGGTGTTAATGGCCATGCCGAGCGCGCCAAGGTCCGCGTGGTCGCAGACGCCGTTCAGATTCACACGCTGGCCATTCAAGAGGAAACCGTCCGTGGCGGTGAACTCAATGGTGCGGATGCCGAAGTTGTTTTCCACTTCGTCCATCACGTTGCCGCCTTGGGTCAGCGTGGTAACGGCGACGTAAAGGTTGGGCTGGTCGAGACTCCATAGTTTCGGATCCGCCACCCGGATTTCGACCTGGCTGCTGGCGTTGGTTCCGGCGGGAATCGTCATGGTCCGCGAGTAATCACCCACGACTTGAGGGGTCCTTTTGCCATCGGTGCCGAGCGGATACAGTTTCGTCTCCACGGTCACGTTCGTATCACCGGTGGTTTCATTCACGATTTTTGTGCTGACCCGCACCACGGCGGTGGCCGGATCGACCAGCGGCGTCGTAATATAAGTGCCCCAATGCGCGACGTGAACGGGTTCGGTCTTGACGAGCCAGACGTTGCGGTAAATGCCACCGCCCGGATACCAGCGTGAGGAATCCGACGGATTGTTGAGACGGATGGCGATGACGTTTTCGCCACCGAATTTGACGTAGGGCGTCAGGTCCACCCGCCACGAGGAATAGCCGTAGGGCCAGCCGCCGACAAATTTGCCGTTGAGCCAGACAGCCGCGTAAGACATGGCACCATCCACGTCCAGATAGATTTTTTTGCCCGTGTCGGTCGCCGGGATGTCGAGATGCTTGCGATACCACGCGATGCCGAACCACGGGAGCCGGCCGGTGGAGCCGGAATATGACTGCTTGAACGGCCCCTCGATGCCCCAGTCATGCGGCAGGTTCAGGAGCCGCCACTGGCTGTCGTCAAAACTGGGCTGCGCGAAGGAAATATCGCCGCCGGAATTGCCGTCCGGCCACGGCGCAGGCGCGTTCGTCGTGAACGGATTGCCCGTCGCCAAATCCAGCCGCGCGACGGCTTCATCCGACAGACCAGCCCCGGCATCGGGCGCGTCGCCCTTGCTAAAACGCCAGTTCGCATCCAGGGAAATGCGTTCGCGCGATGAATCCGCAGGCGCGGCGAAAATTGCGGTTTGCGCCAGCAGCAGTGCGGCCAAGGAAAAAAATCCAGATTTCGTCATGATATTTAGTTGCAGTTGTGGATGCCTTTATAAGACAAAGAAACAACCGGGTCAACACTGCTTTTCTTTGCAGAAGCAGCGGCGCGGAAGGACGACGATCATTGCGCCCGGCGGCTCATCCCAACTGCGGGCATCTGCCGTTTAAGACGCTTGCGCGCATTGCAGAACGCGTGTGCGAGGTCAGCGGGTTGAGGGCCGAAATTTTTTAGCCAGGCGAAATTTGCCCGGCAACGTCAAGACCGTCGAAGCCCATCGCTCGAACATCAAGGTGAAATTGAAGTCGGCGTCGGAATTGATCCGCTTCGCCGTGCGCTGGTCCGAATCGCAGGGCGCGGAAACCTGATTCAACTTCCACGCGATTGAGGTCGGGGGAAAATCAACCGCTACTGACATGCCACCAATCGCCATTTACAATCGGGCAATCGCCCCTGACCGTTGAGCAACGGGCATTGACGCCCAAGCAATCGCCGCCGACGGCAATGTGCTGAACACGCCGCGCGGACAAATTGTCAACAAGAGCGCCTTGTTGCGCGAAGTGGAAACCGACGTGGCCGCCCTCGTGCAACTGGCAACCGACATGGACGACCTCGCCCTGCAATTCGACGGCACGGATGCCGGCAAGAGATTTATCGTAGCATGGAAACGCGCCCGCATCATCGTTGACACCGGCGGCGGCCACAGCGGCACACCGCCCACGCCGCCGCCCGCAACGCCAAAGCCGTAAAATAAAATTTGAAAACGCAAAGCGGCCTTTGGAAACGGAGGCCGCTTTTTCAATTGAATAGAAAAGTTGCCAATCGCAATATGACTTCTGCATACTGTGCCTGCACATGAGCTACCGCGATCCACTTCCGGAAGGATGTCCTCCATCCGAAGCTAGAGAAATTAAGGCTGAACGGGTGGTTTATCGTCTTGTTTGTGCAAACATTCCGCAGTTGACGGATTTTCAATCACAAAGAATGGAAAGTCCGCAAGCAATTTTTCGAGTGCCTGAATGTTTAGTATGTGGGATTTCGGTTCACACACTTCAAACAGACACTGAAAGAATCCGGAAACTTCCACGTTTCAGAAACAGTTTAGTTTGTCGTGTGCGTCTGCAAAATGGAGCAGGACGAATGCAACAAACATTTCAGCCGTCACATCATACTTGGTGGCCGCTGGCGGCTTTCGATATTTTGAGCCATTGTGAGGTGCCGGTATGAAAACCATCCGTCACACAAATACGCTTTATTATTACGATGGCCCGCAGATTTTTGAGGCTCGCGATGCAATCGGTGGCAATTACATTGCCGTAATGGTTGAGACAGTGGATGGAAAAGATAAATACATGATTGCTGGTGTTGAACCGGAGCGGCTACGGCAATTCCGAACGGGCGCAATTGATTTGCGGGGATTGCTTACGGAGCGTGCTGAAACGGAATGGTATTTAGCCACATTTGCGGAAGGATTAGAAACACCACTTGCATTGGAATCACAAAATGGATTATTGACGGCATATCCGCATTTGCCTGAATCGGGATTTGTTCTTCATGACCGCCCGGCGCTTGCGGACACTCTTCGCGAAGCAAGAGCACGCAATAATCTCATAATAGAAGTTGCCGTTGAACCGCCAGAGGCCGCGCAAGAACATCGTATCCGTGTTGGAACGCTTGCGGGTTTGCTTGGTCATTTGCAAATGATGGTTAAACACGCCTATGGTGTGGCCTTGCGAGAACTTTCGTTGGACGCACGCCGCGCAATTGACCGGTCAGATGCGCATTTACTTGATGTAATCGTGCCTGCTGCTCCGGGTTCCTTTAGGATTGTGCTAGAAGCTGCTCGGATGCCTGACTTGCTTGGTCAAAACGAATTGGCTCGCGCGTTGCAGCGTATTGATGCCCTTTTTGAAAATGCAAATGATCCCCAGAAAACTTTGACATTGGTGAAATCTCATCGCGGACATTTGGCGGGCGCATATCTGCGAACACTTCGTTTTTTGGTTCAGAGTAAAAGTGGTCTGCGTTATTCGTGGGCTGAACCCAACTTTGAAGAACCGCGAGAACGCGCTGTGACCGAAAGAGAAGCTGGACCATTAGTGGATTTGCTTTCGAGTGTTTCTAATCTTGGAGCAGAAACGGTTTCATTGATAGGCGCATTGAGAAAAGCGGACGTAGATACTGGTGCTTGGAGAATTGAAACCGAAGAAGGAGAATACTCTGGTAAAATTAAGCCCGGTGGACCGAGCTTGGCCGGCCTAAAGTTGGATAGCCGCTATCGTTTCAGTTGTCTTGAGGAAATTGAGGAAACTCAAGCTGGTAGTCGTGAACAACGGACACTTTATTTGACAGAGCATGAACCAGCCTGATCTTCTTTTTGGTTACAGCTTCAAGTAACCGGCTGAATACAATCTCTCGTCACCAACTTTTTCGCGGCGGGATTGCGCTTTTGCGCGGAGGCCGCTGAGCAAAAGCTGGAATCCCCAATTTCTTCCGTCGCATTCGAACCGATACTTCGGATCGGCCAATCTGCGCAGCCACCTTGCCATCCCACGTTGTTCCCGCCAACATCGTTTCCTGCGGCGTCCACGGGCGCATCGGATAAGTCTTGCGGGCGTTAAGGCTGCGTCGCTGGTCGGCGGCGGGAATTCCCAGTTTTAACCGCTGCGTTCTCACCGCGACTTCGGATCGGCCAATTCGCGCCGCTACCGCTCGATCCGTCATTGTTCCGAGCAATCTGACATCCTTGCGCTTCCACGGACGCAGTTTGATTCGGATGGATGGCTGGCGGAGGATGCCCAGGCGATGCCGCTGTGATTCAATGGCCCGGACGGTGCGCCCCAACAGTTCCGCAATCTCACGGTCGGGACGCTTGCCCAGCAAAGCCATGTCCTCCGCTGTCCAAGCGTCGTAGTTGTGAACGCTCGGCAGACTTCGACGAACCTGCACTGGCTTCTCGGCGATGCCCGACAATTTGCGCGGTGATTTGTTGCGAGGCATGGATGAATTTTTGTCTAGTCGCCGGGTTTGATGCAATCCTCCGTTACCAACTTTTTGGCGTCGGGATAATTATTTGGCACGCCGGGAGCGGTGACTGATTCCGCGTTTTCAATCTTGGCGGAGACTTGCTGGTTAAGCGCGAGGAGTTGGGCGAGCAAATCCTTCTTGGGATTGAAGCCGTAGGCGGTGAGGACGGCGGTGTCGAGGGCGGCGTGGGCGTCTTTAAGCGGATTCGCGCCGGGCAATTCGAGGGTGCGATAGAGTGCGCGCAAGCCGCCTTTCTTCATTTTTGTCAATGCTTCGGTTCGCACGCGGCGCACCTCGCGCGCTGCCAAAGCCACGGCGTCAATCTGCTTCACCGTCGCCGTCTGCGGCCAAGCGAACGTGTTCCAAATTCCTTCTCCAAATCTGAAACGCTCCGTCAGCTTGGATGACTTGCATTGAAACCATCGCCAATGAACGTCAGACGAAAGCACGCCGAAGCAGTAATCATCGGCGAGGACAAAAGCCTGAAGCAAATTGCTAGGACGAATTTCAGAACTGACAAAAACGAAGATGGGGCGTTTGCTGACCAAAGAAATGACGAGATAACGCGGCAATTTTTCGATGAGTGAAACGAGTTCCGGGCGGCCAAAAGAAAGCTGCCACCAGCGAGTCAGAAATGCTTTGTGGTGTGGACGCATATTGCCGTCCTTGTCCGCACCTTCTTTGGCTTTGCTTTCACGGTCTGGCAGAACGTGAGTCTTGACCCACTCGAACGCACTGCGATAGACGGCAGCTTCGAGTTGGTTTTTCGTTGTGAAGTCCAAGACAAAACGGTCTGGCGTGCCGCCGGTCAGCATTTCTTCACCGTTGAGATAGGGGAAAATTACTTCCTTCGATGGTTGGTCTGTCGAAATGATTTTTGCCCTCTGTTCCGCCGTCAGAAGAAATCCTTTATGGCCGAGCATTTGCCCGTTGAACGAAATCGGCGGTTCAAGATTACACTGGAGCGTCTTTGCTCCACTCACGTCTGTTTGATATGACAGTGCCGAGTTGATTTCATCGCACTCGCGAACATCCAGTTCGTATTCTTTTGCCGCCGAACCACTGCCGCGCTTGCGGAGTTTCTTTGCGCCAGCGGACGGTTCGACTTTGAACCAGAGCTTGCGCGTCTTGGGCAGCAGCGCGGCGTCCTGTGTTTTCACCCAATTGGCGATGGAGACATGGACATTGGCTTCGCCCGACCACGGCTGGTTTTCCACGGCTTCCACAATCGTGCCAGTCTGCACGACGTAATCGAGTCCGCCCACGCGGGACTGGTTGTTGCGAATGTTCTGCGTGCCGACGAGTCCGGCGCGGCCAGCCACGGGATCGGCGGCGGTGCAAGCGGGCAGATGGTCTGCGGCCTTGCGAATCCAATAAACGCAGTAGTCGGCCATGCCCGGAATTTCGGCATAGGCGCGGCGCAAAGTGTTCACATAGTCCGGCCCGCGTTCGGGCTTGAGGAGTTTCGCGCCGAGGAACGGCGGGTTGCCGATGATGACATCAGCCTTCGGCCATTGCGCGGGCAATCCTTCGGGCGTGAGCAATGCGTCGGCGGCGATGAAATTTTTATCAAGATTGTCGAGAGGCAAAGCCGGTTCGGTGATGTGCAATTCATCAATCGCCAACTTGCGGCCAATCATCATGGTGACTTTCGCCAGCTCGACGGCGAAGGGCAAGATGTCGAGGCCGTAGAAGTTTTGGACGCTCAAGAAGCTCAACATCCGCTGGCCTGGTTCGGCGCGGCTGGGAAATTCCTGCATCCGTTCGATGAGCCGGGCTTCGATGCGTTTGAGTTCGCGGTAGGCGATGTAGAGGAAGTTGCCAGAGCCGCAAGCGGGGTCGAGAACGCGGAAATGATTAAGCCGGTCACGAAGTTCAATGAGTCGTTTGAGGGTTTTGGCATTCTCAATCTGCTCTTTCCATGGATCGGTAATCGTCGGCTTGACGATTTTCATAATGTCGGATGGGCTGGTAAAATGTGCGCCAAACGCATGGCGTTCGTCGTCGGCCATCGAATGTTGAAAGAGCGTGCCGAAGACTTCGGGCTGAACTTTCTTCCAATCAAATTTGGCGGCGGCGCGCAGCAGCACCAGTTCATGATCTTGAATTTCAATCTGGGCAGGATTTGCAAACAGGCCGCCGTTGAAATAAGGGATTTCCTTGTAACGTCCGCCGCTCGCCGCCTTGGACTGGTTCATGGCCTTGAAAAGTCCACCCAACAGTTCATAGCTGTCGGCAGGCGTCGTGCATTCTTCGAGCAGGTTGGTGACAAAATACTTTGGCAGCAAATCAATGTCTTCGGCAAACAGCGCGACGAGCATTTGCAGGATGAAGCGTTGCGCGACGGAACGCTCGACCTGCGGCTGGCGGTCTTTGCGCAACATCCATCTGAAACATTCGGCCAGTTTGTCCGCCGCTTCTTTCGTGACGGCGACACGGTCGTTTTCAAAATTTGGTTTGGGATTGCCGGGCGCGAGAAATTCGAGCGGGCCGTAACGCTCCGGCAAATCTTTAAGCGCAAGCGTGTCTTTGGGCGTGTCGAGGTCGGTGTCGAAATCGTAAATGCGGAACTCGTCGAAGTTGCACAGCACGACGTAACGCGGACGATTGGGAACGAGGCGCGTCCAGTAATCGAAAGCCTGCCGGTAATGTTTCTGCAAGTCCGTGCCGCGTTTTTTCATTTCAATCAGCACGACGGGTTTCCAGACGTAATCGGCAAACGCAGTTCCGCCGCCGTCTTCATCGGCTTTGCGAATGCGAAATTCCGTTGTGCCGCCAACATCAAGACATCCTTGCTGACCGAAGGCTTGAAAGAGGCGATCCAAGAAGATTTGCGCCTGACCTTTTTCGTCGCCGGTGATGTGTTTCTGACACCACGCGACGAATTCTGCTAGTTTTGTCCCATCCGGCATGGCGGTGAGTTTGCGCGGGAAGTTTATCAGCGTCAATCCGCGTTCACATATTGCATAAAAACAAAAAGCCGAGGCTTTTCAGTCCCGACTTTCGCAGAAAGAATCTATTTTAAGCAGGCGCGCAAGGTTAGCCGGCCCGCTTCATCTCACGGCGGAGATTTCTGATGTGGCGGTAGCCGACCAGTTTCTTCCGCTTTTCATCCCACAGGCGAAGCGAGAAGGATTTCAGGCTGGAGATCATGGTGATGGGCTTCACTTCCCGGAACATGGGGTGCGAACGGTGGCATCGCTCCAGATGGTAGTTTGGAATCCGCGAGCTCAAATGATGGATGTGATGAAACCCGATGTTTCCTGAAAACCACTGGAGGATTTTC
>DATCDZ010000126.1:0-2418 GCA_036510395.1 Verrucomicrobiia bacterium | reverse complement strand
GGCGATGATCGCGTTGCGCGCGTTGCGCCGCAACAAACTGCGCTCCAGCCTCACCGCGCTGGGCATCATCATCGGCGTCGCCTCGGTCGTGGCGATGGTGGCCTTGGGCAACGGCGCGCAGGCGCGCATTGAGTCCCAAATTTCCTCCCTTGGCCAGAATTTGCTGACCATCTTTGCCGGCAGCCGGCGTGCCGGCGGCGTGAACTCCGGCCTCGGCAGCGCCAGCGCCCTCACGCTGGAGGACGCCGACGCCATCCGCCGGGAAGTGCCGGACGTCGTGGCCGTCAGCCCGGAAGACACCACCTCGGCCCAAGCCATCGCCAACGGACGCAACTGGTCCACCACCATTGCGGGCGAAGCGCCCGAATACCTGGAAATCACCGATTGGAAACTCGCCGACGGCTCTATGTTCACCGCACGAGATGTCCGCAGCGCGGCCAAAGTCGCCGTCATCGGCTCCGAAACCGCGCATGAACTTTTCGGCCCGCTCAACCCCGTCGGCCAGACCGTGCGCGTCAAGAACATGCCCTTTGTGATCATCGGCCTGCTCGAAAGCAAGGGCACTGGCATGGGCGGCATGAACCAGGATGACCGCATCATTGTTCCCTTCACCACGGCCATGCGCCTTCTCACCGGCGACAAATATCTGCGTTCCGTCAGCGTCCAGATTTCCGGCGCCGACCGTATGGACGCCGCAGAGCAGCAAATCACCAGCTTGCTGCGGCAACGTCATCGCCTGACGGCCGGCCGGGACAATGACTTCAGCATCTTCAATCAAAAGCAAATCGCCGACACCGTGAGTTCTGTAACCACCATTATCACGCTGCTGCTGGGCGCCATTGGCGGAATTTCGCTGCTGGTCGGCGGCATCGGCATCATGAACATCATGCTGGTGAGCGTGACCGAACGCACGCGCGAGATCGGCATCCGCATCGCCGTCGGCGCGCAACCGGCCGACATTTTGCTGCAATTTCTCATCGAAGCCATCACGTTGAGCCTGTTAGGCGGAACGATTGGCGTGCTGCTCGGCGTTGGCGCTTCCGATCTCGTGGGCCGCCTCACCAATTTCGTTCCGATTGTTTCCACCGGCTCCATCATCCTGGCATTTGGCGTGAGTTGCGCCGTCGGCGTTTTCTTCGGATTTTACCCCGCGCGCAAGGCGGCCCTGCTCAACCCCATTGACGCGCTCCGATACGAATGAAGACGAACCGCAAAAAGAATCGGTTTGCGAAAACGGCTGCGACGCCGGAAAACGCCGAGCACACTTTGGCCGCCACCCGGGACCGGATTCTCGACACGGCGGAACGACTTTTTGCCGGGCGCGGTTTGGAGGCCACTTCCATCCGGGACATCACCGTGGCGGCGGAAGTGAACCTGGGCGCCATCAATTATCATTTCGGCACGAAGCAGAAATTGATTGAATCGGTGTTCAACCGGCGGATCGAGCCGCTGAATCGGCGGCGGCTGGCGTTGCTGGGCGAGGCGGAACGCAAGTCCGGCACCAAATCGCCCACGGTTGAAATTTTGCTTGAGGCGATGATTCGTCCGACAGTCGAAGCGAGTTTTGCCGCCGGGAAAAGGAACACGTCGTTCATGCGGCTCATGGCGCGGTGTCACGGCGAGCCGAATCCTGAAATTGAGCACCTGATCCGGGCGCAGTTCCAAGCGATGATGGCTCGTTTTGCGGCGGCCTTCGCGCGCGCACTCCCGGAACTATCGCGAGAGGATTTGTTCTGGCGTCTGAATTTCACTTTCGGCGCATTGATCCATGCTCTGCTCATCTCCAGCAAGGAGGATTCGCTGCCTGGCGGCCTGCAAAAAAAATGGGATGCGGACGGACTCATCCAACGGCTCGTTGCGTATGCCGCGGCAGGAATGAAGTCCCCGGCTTGACAAAATTTCAAACAACTTTCCCTCATGATTCGCGTGCTGAATTTGACCAAGACCTTCGGTGATTTCACCGCGGTCAACGACATCTCGTTTGAAATCCAGCAGGGCGAAATGGTGGCGTTCTTGGGACCGAACGGCGCAGGCAAAACGACCACGATCAAAATGCTCACGACGCTGCTGAAGCCCACCAGCGGCACGATCGAATTGAACGGCCTGAATCCCGAACGCCAGCCGAACGAAGTCCGCAAGCTGTTTGGAATCGTCTTTCAAGACCCAAGCCTCGACGACGAGTTGACGGCGTGGGAAAACATGGAAATGCACGGCGCGCTCTACAAGGTTCCCCGGCGGATTTGTGCTGAACGCACGGAAAAGTTGCTCAACCTGTTTGAACTGTGGGATCGTCGCAAGGAACCGGTGAAGCGGTTTTCCGGCGGCATGAGGCGGCGGCTGGAAATCGCGCGCGGACTGCTGCACACGCCGAAGATTCTTTTTTTGGACGAACCCACGCTCGGACTGGATCCGCAAACC
>DATCDZ010000125.1:0-17252 GCA_036510395.1 Verrucomicrobiia bacterium | reverse complement strand
TCGCGCCACCGGCGTCTTCACCCGACCCAACACGTCCGTTTTCAACACCTGTTCTTCTGCCCCTGTCGTATTCGTCATAGCATCTATGCTACGATTCTTATGACTTCACTGAATAGAGGTGCTACGCGTGACGCTTACGATGGTCAGGCAGCGCCGAAAGCTTTGCTCGATCTTTGGCAGTTCGCCAATGTGCTTGGCCGCGTTGCTTCGGATGGGAACGTTCGTGTCAAATTCAACGACACGGCGACGGTGGCGGACATATCAAAAAGGTTTTGGCGCAGGGGCCGCGCATTCAGGTCGCGTCCGTTTGTGTCATTGCAAGTTTTTGCTTGATGATTTTCATCGCGTCATGGATGACGTATGGTTTTGAAATCAGGCTGGCATTGCAGCGTTCGACGCAGGCGTGGGTGGTTTCGTCGAGGTAGCCGGACGCAAGGATGAATTTTATTTTGGGCCAGCGCGCGGCAACTTGCTCCATCAATTCTATGCCATTCATGCCGGGCATATTGTAATCGGTGAACATGATGTCCACCGGTTGGACGGCGCTTTCCAAAATCCGCAGCGCCTCCTGTCCACTGTTGGCGGCAAGAACGGTCAACCCCGCCATTTCCAAGAATTTCTGCGCGAGGTCGCGCACCAAATCCACGTCATCCACCACGAGAATCCGTCCCTTGCCTTGCGCCAGCGATGTTTGGCGCGGCGCGGCGTCGGGTGTGATTTCTTCACTTGCCAGCGGCAGGTAAAGATGAAATGTCGTGCCTTTGTTCAAAACACTGTCCACTTCGATGAAACCTCCGGCTTCCTGCGCGACGCGCTGCACGATCGGCAGCCCAAGCCCCGTGCCTTTGCCGGCTTCCTTCGTCGTAAAAAACGGCTGAAAAATGCGGGGCAGCAAATGCGGGGAAATGCCGCAACCGGTGTCGGACACGCTGCACCGGGCATAGAGTTCGCCGGACCGAAGATCATACCGGGAAGCGAGATCGGATGAAAGTTTCACAACGTCGTTCTTCAGCGACAGCCGGCCGCCGTCGGGCATGGCGTCCTGGGAATTCACGCACAAGTTCAGCAACGCCTGGCTGGCGCGCGTGGAATCCATTTTCACAGGAATGGGTTTCGGCGCGGGTTGAATTTCGATGGTCACGTTGCTGCGCAAGGAGCAGCGTGCCAGTTGGCCGGATTCCTTGATGATTTTATTCAAGTCCAGAACGACGCATTTTTCATCCGCAGCACGGCTGAACGAAAGCAGCCGCTGGGTGATCTCCGTGGCGCGTGCCGCAGCGGTGTTGATTTTTTCAAGCCCCAGGCGCAATGGCGATCCGGCTTCCGCCTCGGTCAGAATGAGGGTGGTGTAGCCGATGATGACCTGGAGCAAATTGTTGAAATCGTGGGCAACCCCGGCGGCGAGCGTGCCGATGATTTCCATTTTTTGTGATTGGAAAAGCTGGTTTTGCAGTTCGTGATTGTGGGTTTGATCCTCGACACTGCAAATCAAACCGCGCACCTGTGGGCCGGCCATCCATGGCGAAGTTTTTATCACCCAATAGTGGCCGTCTGCGGCGTGGAAAAAATTGGACTGCGCCTTGCCGGAATTGATGACTTCCTGAAACACGGATTGCAGTTCCGTGCGGCGCGCGGAATCAGAAACGTAATCAAGCAGCGCACGGCCAGTTTCCGGCGCGCCATTCAACCGGATGCCGCCGTGTTCGGCGGGGAGATGCCGCCATCCATCATTGGCGTGCGTGAGGCGAAATCCGCAATCCAGAGTGTAAATCGCGCCTTCAAGCGATTGCAGGATGCTCTGGACAAAATCACGCTCCATGCGCAGCGCGTCCTGCAGTTGATTGCGCATGGTGATGTCGCGCTCGCAAATGACATAACCCATGAAACGCCCGGCGATGTCGGAAATAGGCGAGACGGTGGATTCAACCTGATAGGTCTCGCCGTTGCGGCGCACGTTGGTAAATTCACCGATCCATTCCCGGCCCTGGCTGACACGGTCGAGATACGCGCGCACTTTTTCCTGCTCGGACGGCGCGCGCAAAAATTCATCGGAGCGGCCCAGCACATCCTCGATGCCGTAACCGGTGACGGATTGAAAGGCGGGATTGACATAGGTGATGCGCAGATCAGCGTTCGTGACCAAAAAAACATCCGGCGTGGCGTCAATCGCGGTGATAAGCCGCTGGACGTGCGATTCAAGGCGCAGCCGCCGGGTGGCGTCTTTAAAAACCACCAATGTAAAACCTTCTTCCAGTGGGACGATTTCCAAATCCATCAACGAACTGGGCGCATCATCCCGGACAATGGTCACGGAAGAAATCGTTTCCACGCGCGGCGTGCGGCTTTTCAAAATCCGTTCCAATTTTTGATTCGCCGGCAACGGAAGAATTTTGAAAATGGAAAATTCACACTCATCCGAATCAATCTTGGGCTTGAACAGCCGGACGGCCTTGGGATTGATGTGTTGCGCGATTCCATCCGTGCCGCAAACGATTTGGGCGTCTTCGGAAGCATTGAAAAGGGACCACCACCAGCGGGAAGTTGATTCCCGCTTTGGCAACACCTTTTCAACAGGCAAATCTTTCATTGATTACCCAAATGTCGCGGTCAGCAATAGACCATCAATGCCTCTGTAATCGGCTGGATCCGGTTGTGATTCAAAACTTTTTCGATGAAAGTGGCGTTCAATTGCTGCCCTTCAGACACGAGCAGCAGGCCGTTGTAAGTGTGAATGCCCCTGGCCAAAACCATTCCGGGACGCAAATCGGCCAGAACCACCTGCCGTTGTCTTCGCGGAATCACCGCCACAGTGTGCGCGCGCAAAAATACTGCCACGGCTTCGGGGTCAAAGGCCGAACCGGAACCCTGCTTTATTGTTTCAACCGCATCCGCATCCGTCAACTGATAGGAAGCATAGGCCACCGCAACGGCCAGAAGCCGGGCCGGCCAGGGAATGTTTTCGGCGCCCAGTTGATCAGGATAACCGCTGCCGTCAAAACATTCATGGTGCGCGCGTATGATTTCGCCAACCTTGTCCAGTTTGTTGCCGGACGCGGCGAGTTCCTGTCCCAAAATCGGATGCTGTTCAATGACCGACTTTTCCGCCGGACTTAATGAACCAGGGTCTTCCTCCCAGCGCCGGATGATCTGCCGCGGCACGCCGACCAGGCCGATGTCATACAACAACGCGCTGCTTTCGAGAGCGCGCGCGTCCTGCGGACTCAATTGAAGCACCTGCGACATGGCCTTGCAAAGCTGGAACACGCGCCGCGCCTGATTGCCGAGCGACGGATAAAACGTCCGCATCGTGTGAACGCACAATTCCATGGAATGAACCAGATTCTGCTCCAGAGTCACGTTCATTTCGCCGAGCTGCTGGTTTTGCCGGGCGACGAGCCGGACCTGCTGTTCGAGCGAACGGTTCAACTCGACCAGTTGCTCGTTCATGGACTGGGTGGCGGCCTGAAGCTGCTCATTCTGGCAGATCAATTCATGGCGTTGAACGCCATTTTTTACGGTCACTAGAAATTCCTCGCGCAACCAGGGCTTGACGACGAGCCGGAAAAGCCCGCCCTTGTTGATCGCCTCGATGACCAAGTCCAGTTCCAGCACCGCTGTGATGAGAATGCGCGTGGCGTCGGGTTGTATTTGGCGGGCGTGTTCCAGAAGTTCAAGCCCCGACAGCCTGGGCATGCGCTGGTCGGAAATTATGACGGAAAATTTGCGCCTTTTGATTTCCTCAAGCGCCAGCGCCGGATCCACAAAACCGACCGCGTCATAGCCCGCGCGTCTCAAAGTCTCTTGAAGCACGGAAACTTGTTCCGGATCGTCGTCCACGACGAGGATGGGGATGGCCGGTTTGTAAATGATTTCAGTATCGTTCATGCTGCGCGGGGTTTCAGGAAAACGAAGTCCACCCCGGCGGGCGCCCGGAAACATAGGAGAGTTTCAGGTGTTTCAAGTTGCGTGCGGCCAGTTCGAGTTGTTCGCATTTCATCCGCGCCGCTTCACGAGCGGCTTGAAGCAACATTTTGTTGCGCTGCCCCAGTTCAATCAATTCCAAAATGACGGCGCGAATGGTTTTTTCCCTGGCCGGAGAGCCTGCGCCCGGCTGTTTCCATTCATCGCGCGCTTCGCGGGTCAACCGGGTGATGAGCGGCTGATGTTTTTTAAGCGCCTGCTGGCATTCCAATAAAAAGTTCCAATCGCGCCGGCGAATGGCCCTGCCTGCGGCCTCGGCCAGCCGGTGCCATTCCGAATAGGCGTCGAGCAGCGCTTGCTCCGCGCTCATGCCGCCCTCACATCGGAAAGGATTTCGTTTTCCGGCTCAAGTGGCAACGGCGATGCCTGCCGGTCGCTGGCCAGGATTGCCTCCCAAGCGTCGCGCAACTGTTTCAAATGAACAATCACTTCATCAACGCCTTCGCGCTGTTTTCTAAAATTGCTCTCCACAATGCGCCGGTCAAAGTAATGGTAGAGATTGCGAAGCGTTTCCGCGAGCTTGCCGCCGGCTTCGAGGTTCAGCGAATGGTTCAGTTGCCGGATGATGTTCACCGCGCGCTGCAAATTGTTGTGGATGGTCTCGTTTCTTTGGCGCGGATCATGGCAATCAAAGCCAGCCAGGGCGCGTTCGAGCGAATGCAGCGCTCCGTCAAACAGCATCAGCACGAGTTGTCCGGGCGGCGCGGTCTGCGTGGCGATTTGCCGGTATGATTTCCACGTGTTGGCTGCGTTCATAGCCGTGTAAGAAAAATCGGCTTAGGCTTGCTCGTCGTTAATGTGTCCGGCTAAAACCCCGGCTATTTTGTTTAGCAAATTGTCGGAAGGGTAGTTTGCATCCGCAACCAAGGCGCTCGCGCACGCCACGGATTCGGGGCGGACTTGTGAAGATTCCTTCAGGGTTTTTTCCAGGGCCTGTGTGCGCTCAAAGGGCATGGTATTCTCCGCCGATTGTGTGTTTTTCCGGCGGGCAATGGGCTGGCTGATTCCAACATTTGCATTCAGGCCGGGATTGAACTCAATTTCCATATTTCTTGGTAACAATGTTACAACGTTCGCGTTCGCTGTGTCTTTATCGGCGGCGCGCGAAATAACTTTAGCCCGATTTCATCTTTCAGGCAATGTTTGCAACAGTTTTTCGGCCGCAAACTGGCCGAAATGGCGTGGTGAATTAAATATGCCCCATTGATCATCCAAGGCTGACGCTGGCTGGCGGTCGGCGACTCTTGCCAAGTTTTTCAGCAGCGACTTCGTTTCCCCATGAGTATTCTGCTGCTGTTTTTGAAATTGTTCCGCACTTTTTGCGACCGCCGGATCACTGGCGTCAAAAACCAGGTCCGCCGCCCAGATGATCTTTTTCGTGGCCGCATCAACCAGCTTCATCCGCCAGCCGACAGCCAGCGGCGCATAAGCATGAAACACGGTCAACTGGCAAAATAAGACGGCGTCGCAGCCATACGCTCGCTGCAGCGAATCGAAAAAATTCGTCGGCAACACCTCCGCGCCGGTCCAGCCGGATTGCCCCGTGAGGCTTCGCAGCATTTCGGAGCCGGCGGAAACCACCTCAAACTTTTTGGTCTTCACCAGTTCCACCTGCAAAACCGGATCCAGCATTTCACAGCCGCTTGACAAATCTGTCTGCGACTTTTCGCAAACCAGCGGCAACACCACCACGCGTTTCAAATCCTCCGGCAAAACCGGCGAAGAAGAAAATACGTTTTGAGGTTTGGCATCCTGCGCTGACATAATCGTATCCTGCGTCAGCACAATGCAACCGGCCAGAATGACGACCGCGACTAACGAACGGCTGGAAAAAAAGTTTTTCATGGACGATCAGAGGCTTCCGTTGGTGACTTGTTCGGACAGATAAGTCAGCTCCTGATTGGCCTGTGACTCGGCTTGTTCCATGGCTTGAAATTCGCTCGTCCATTGCGCCGAGTCCGATGTGATTTTTGTTTCCAAGTTGGAAATCTGGGTGCTCAAATTGTCGTGTTGTTGCGTCAGGCTGGCCTGGTGGCCCGTGAGTTCGCCATCGGTTCCGGTGATGTTGGTGATGTAACTGTTCAGTTGCGTCGCCATGCCGTTGGTGGCGTCGGCAAAAAATGACTGGACGGCGTTGAGGTTGTTGGCCAGCGCATTGTTCAACGTATCGGAATCACCCAACGTGAGCGTGTTGTCCTGTCCGTTGGTTTGAACGCCCAAATCGCCAATCGAAGCAATGGAATTAGTCAACCCGGATCCGGAGGAAAAACTCAAGGCGCGCAGATTTTCGGCGATGTCGTTGGCGGTTTGATCGCCCGTAAGCGGCCCTGGCGTCACCGTGCCGTCCGAAGCCGTGGTTACAAGCTGCTGGCTGCTGATCGCCGTCTGCACGGCGTTGTAATCGGTGATGAACTGTTGAATGGCCGAACTGATTTTGCTCGTGTCGCTGCCGGTCGTGACGGTCGTTGAACCCGTGGCGGCCGCAGTGACCGAAAGCCCGCTGATGCCGGAACTCGATTGACCGATCGTGTTCGACTGGCTGACCAATTGTTGCGACCCGCCGTTGAGAGTGTAGAGCAGGTTTTGTCCGCGCGCCAACGTGCCGCCGGAAAGTCCGGTGGCCGCCAGAAAATTTCCCGTCACGTCCTGCATCGAAATTCCAACGTCGCCGGTGGAATTATTCGTCAGCGTGAAGCGATTGTTCACCGAATCATAACTGGCCGTGACGCCGGCAGCGGAACGGTTGATGTCATCCAGAATATTTTGAAGGCTGTCGGAATTGGCATCATAATTAAAAGTCACGCCGTTGATGGTGAACTGGCCATTACCGGTGCCGCCGTCCGTGATGGGCGCCGCCAAATCCGAACTCGACATCGTCACAGTGGTGTTGACCCGGCCCAGCGCCGAGGTGCTGCTCACGGAATCCGTGCCGTTGTTGTAAAGTTGGGCGACTTGCAGAAAATTACTCGTGTCCGCCGCGCTGCCAAGAACGACTTCACTGCTGTCGCTGCTGGCCAAAGTGATTTCATCCGTGGTTGAATTGTAACTGGCAGTAACTTTGTTGCCCGTTGCAGAAGCGATCTTGTCAAAAACGTCCTGTAACGAATCCGTGGCCGCAATGGTGACCTGCGCGCCGTCCACCGTGAATGTCCCCGCCGTCACTGGAGTGGCAAATCCCGCCGTGCCCATCGTCACGCCGCTGACGTTACCGCCCGGAGCGAGAACCTGGCTGATATTGGCCGTGCCGTTGATTTGGGCCGCAGTGGCCAGTTGTGAAATATTGAAAGTGAAACTGCCGATTGAAGTTTTGGTGCCGGTTGCCGCCGTTGCAACGGCAGCATTGGATGATTGAGCCGAGGTGCTTTGGTAAAGTGTGGGGTCTTGCAACGTCTGCAAATCCGTCTGCAAAGTGCTCAAGTCGCCCGCTATGGTTGTGAAGGCGGATTTCTGGGTGTTGATGGCGGATTGCTGGCTTTGCCATTGAGTTTCGGGCGCGCGTTCCGCCTGCGCGAGTTCAGAAACCACGGTTGACCAATCCATGCCCGAAGCCAGCCCGGTCACCGCCAGCGTGGATTGCAAACTTGTGCTGGAATTATTCGTCAAGCCAATTTGAGGAACCTGGCTGGTGCCGAGTATCGAACTAATGGTGCTGGCTGTTGACATACAATCCTTCGATCCGTCTGTTCACTTCCCGGCGAAATTTTCCATCATGTTCAACAAATAACTTTTCATGCGAAACCTCGGACGACGCTTTTGCGCCGTCCGAGGATTGTTACCAATTCAGCGAATCAAACTGCGCTCCTTACTGAAGGAGTTTCAGCGCGATTTGTGGCAACGCATTGGCCTGCGCCAACATCGCCGTGCCGGTCTGGACCAGGATGTTTTCCTTGGCGTAGTTGGTGCTTTCCTGCGCCACGTCCACGTCCATGATCGTGCTGTTGGCGGCTGACAAGTTGTTGTTCAATGTCGCCAACTGGCCGCTATAATCGTTGAGCGTTTCTTCGTTCGCGCCAAGAGTTGCGCGATCCGTTGCCAATTGGGAGATGGCCGCTTCGACGCCCGTCAGTGCGCTTGCCGCGCCGGTAAGGGTGCTGATGTTATCACTACTACTGAGATTAGTGAACGTTGTGCTAGTGGCCAAATTAACGCCCTGCATTGCGAACGTATTTCCACTGCTGTCAATTGTCACATTCAACTGGGTGCCTCCAAACAGACTGACGCCATTGAAGTTCTCCGTGGACACGTTATTGACATAAGTGGCCAGCGTGCTGAACTCCTGTTGATAAAGACTGCGGTCGCTGTCCGACTTTGTCACGTCCTGCGCCTGAACCGCCAGTTCGCTCATGCGATCCAGCGCACTGGTCACCTGCGAGAGATAACCGTCCTGCGTTTGATTGAACGATACGGCGTCGGCGATGTTGTTTGAAGCCGCAGTATTTTCACCCTCTTGCGACACCAAGTTCATCGAGACGGCCAAACCTGCGCTGTCGTCCGCCGGCGAAGTAACCTTCGAACCGGAAGACAAGCGTGCAAGCGACTGGCTCAACATGGCGCTCGATTGGGCGAGCAATGTTGCGGTTGATTGTGCTGATGTGTTTGTATTTATTACCATAACTAACTCTTTCCGTGAGTCGCCCCGTTAGGGGCATTGTTCTTACGCAACATCCATGCTGCGCTGGTGAACCATTAAATAGGCGTTCACCGGTTGGTCCTTCCAGCTATTTATGGTCGCCGGGCACCATGCTGTTAATTTCATCGGCAGAAGCTGAAAGAACTTAAATAAAATCTGCAATCAACCCCAGTTGACATTTTCCGGCAAAACTCCAAATGATACTGCGCAAAGCCTTAAATAATCAGGATTGAATTTGTGCCGCGACTCATTATCGTTCAATCATGCGTCAGCTCCTGATGGTTTTGATTTTGCTCGGCTCGCTGTCGTCGGCGTTTGCGGCTGACACCGTGAGGGGCGGCTTGCCGAGGCAGACTGTTTTGGAAACCGCAGTCACGCCGGGATTTTTCCGAAGCTGGACTCCGCCCACGCTCTGGTCGGGCGATGATTTGCTCGATGGGCAAAAACCGTTTTTATGTTGAGAGGCGCACAAATTTTCAGGCTCGTCTGCGGCTGCGCGCTCATTTTCATTTCCGTTCTCCACGCCAAAGACATCGCTGCTTATCGCATCGGCGACACCGCCGATGACGACATCGTCACGCCCGTGACGCTTGATGTAATTGACGCGAACGCAACCGCCGCGTTGAAGTCGTCCGAGGCGCTGAAAACCCCGGCTGTTTTCCGCAGTTATCCCGGCATGGCCAGCGCCGTGGAAAATGAATTTCTCGCGGCGTTTGCATCGGCACATTCCAATTTCACCGCCGCCGTGAAAGACACCTTCCATCAGCGTGTGATTGACGACAAGACGATTGCGTTGCCCGATTTTGGTTATCTGATCACCGCGTTCAATGTCAAAAATAAAAGTTTTCCCGTCACCGCCGAACTCGCCGCAGCTTGGGCGCGCGGCGATTCGGGGCTGGCGATCCAAGACCGGCTGCTTGATTCGCTGGTGCAAATGACCGGACGTCCCGCGCGTCCAGACGAACTGCCCGCCGGTTTTGTGACAGGCGAAACGCTGCGGCTGGTGCCGGTCGGCGACGCGAATGAAAAATTATCTCTGAACGACGTGACGCAGCGCGGCACGCTAGTCGCCGAATCCGGCGTCGTCACGATTTTGCGTTTGCGCGCGTTGTTCCGCGAGAATTTTTCCGAGGAGCAGCAGCCGCTGGCGCGCGCACTGTCAGATTTTCTCAAGCCGAATTGCATTCCCGACGCGCCGCTCACACAACAGGCGCGCGACCTGGCCGTCGGGCAACTGGTCGTGGCCGAGCATTACGACGCCGGGCAATTGATCATTCGACGCGGCGAAATGATTGACTCAAAAATCAAATCCGCGCTGGGCGAATTGGGAGAAAAACTGGCGTCCGGCGGATTGAACCGGCAAATTGCCGCCGGACTCGCGTCCGACGGCGCCCGCCGCGAACACAACCAGTCCGCCAAAGGTGACGCGCAAAATCATTTTCAGAAATGGATGGTTGCCGCGCTTGCGGGCATTTCCATTTTGACGATGTCCGCGTTTTTGGGTTGGATGCGGCAACGGCGGAAGCAGACCACCGCACTCGTCCCTGTGCAGACCGTCAAACTTGAACGCATGGAGAAAAATTTGGCCGTGGTTCCGGCTGACCTCGCACCCTATCTCGCGCAGGTGCTCAAGGAGGCCGTCGAGCAGGGACTCGCCGCGCAGCGAAATGAGCTGCTGCAATTCCAGCAAAGCGCGGCGTCGGAAATTTCCCGGCTTGTCCACCAACTTGATGAAATGCAGACGCCGCTGCACGATCGTTTGAGGACTTACGAAGTGCGGATCGAAGAACTGGAAAGAGATCTGGCGGCAAGAAACGAGGAAAACCGCGAACTGCTCAAAATAAAAATTGAAATGCTCCGCAGGCAGCTTAAAGCCGAACGCACCCGCACGCGCGCGGAATTCAACTGAACAATTCACGCCCCGTCTTTTTCGCGCGCGGAATTTTTCAGCGCCTTTTCGTAGCACAACAGCGCCTCGTCGTAGCGCGCCATGCGGTTGAAAAGCCCGCCTTTGTGCAGGTAGGCGACGGTCGTCGAATCGTCCGCCTCAATCGCGCGGTCGTAGCAGGCCACGGCCTCGTCAATGCGGTTCAGTTTTTCAAGCGCGCCTGCCTTTTTGATCAGCGCCTCGACGTGCTCCGGCTCGGCCGCGAGGATTTCCTCAAATTTTTCCAGGGCCTTTTCCGGTTCGTTTGCGTCAAGGAACATCTGGCCTTCGGTGATCAATTCCACGGCGGCCTGACTGCCATTGCCGGAATGCAATCCCTTTTCGTCCAGAGATTTTTTCCCGGCCAGCGGCGCGCGTGCAGACTGTTTCATTTCCAAGATGCGTTTTTCCAGCCGCTCGAACGCGCCTAGCAGCGTCACATTTGCAGATTCAATGGCAGCGCGGGCGGGCGCGGGCAATCCGCCGCCGGTTTCGATGGCCGGCAGCGCGCGGCCATTGCCGAAATTAAGCGCGGGCGATGAAACCGCCAGTTCAACCAGCCTCGTCGCCGCACGCAATTGAAAATAAACCATCAGCAGCATGGCCAGCAGTCCAAGCAGTCCGGCGCCCGCCAGCGCCAGTGTCAATTGCTGCGTCTTCCGCGCGGATTCGGAGTCGCTGGCGCGCTGGTCGGCGATGGCCTGCGCCAGGAGTTGGATGCGCGCGGTTGTGTCGTCTGCGTTTCGTGCGAGCGCCATCTGCGTCTCGCGAAGCTGCGCTTGAATTTGCAGATACGCGCCGGACATATCCATGTTCGTTTGCGCGGAAAAATCCGCATTTGTTTCGGCAGCGAAAATCCGCGCGCCAAAGACGAGGGACGCGCAGGCGGCCAGAAAATGCAGGCGTAGTTTTTTGCTCATTCCAACGCGATGAGACTGTGACGGCGGCGCGTTGTTGTCAAGCAGGAGACGATGGTGGAAAATTCGGTTCTGGAATTGAACGCCGTTCAACGAAATCAATTCTTCGGCGCATGCAGCGAGGCGAGTTTGAAATCAATCCACAAGCGCGAGTCCGTCTGGACATTTTTCATTTCCACAATTCGGGGTGCGCCAGCCGTTTTGTGACGAGGGCGGCGTTGGTTCGCAGCCCTTTCCATTGTCTTCCAGACAAAAATCCGGGCCAATCGCTTGGCCCGGGTTGCTTTTTGGATGGCTGTGATTCCAATATTATCTGTCAGCGGTCTTCACGACGTCTTCTTCCTCATAGTCCCAGCCGCGACGGATGATGGCGCGGTCTTGCATCCAAGTTAGCCTTCTGGCCGGAGCAATCTCTTCCCATTCGCCTTTAAGCTGTGTTTCCAGTTCATCATCCCATTCAGGATATTCGGCACCGTATTTTGAACGCGCGCCGAAACCGTAGCGGTAGGCCGGCTCCGCCTCTTCATAGGTCGGCACGCCGCGCGGCGGGATGGCTTCCTTGCCGGAGGCCTGCCGGGTGGTATTGCCGATTTTTTGATCCGTGTCCGGCTCGTGGCCGCCCAGGTCATGCTTGGTCTGATCCCAATCCCGCTTGAACGCGGCCTTGGTGCGTTCCCATGCGGAGTCGTTTTCTTGGTTCCACCAGTTTGGATTTTTGTATTGGTTCATGATGTTATTTTTTGTGTTTTTGACCGGTCGCTTTTTCTTCAGCTTTTTCAGTGCCATGACAATTTCCTGAAACATTCGCGGAAATCTCATCGCACCCTGCTATGAACCGTCTTGCTTTGTGCAAGGGTTCATTGACTAGCTTAATTTCATCCACCAATCTCGCAAGAGGGGTGAACACCCCATAGTAAGCGCCGCGCAGCCAACTGAATAATTTGATTGCCGATTCAGCATCGCGGCAGTGACCGACGCCGGCCGGTGACGTCCGTTCGCGCTCAATTTGTCCTGGTGGTGTCAAATTTGCAGCCAGTTCCGCGAGTGATAGTGGGGCGCGGTGATGGGTGCAATTTTGACACGACCGGGCATTTCAATTCGGCGGAGTGACGAAACCTGGCTGCCGGAATAGCTTGTAGAATTCCTATGCCCAAATGTGATTGATCGATTTATGACTGACGACGTGGGCGGCGAAAGATTTACCGGCACGACAACCGGAGGTAGCCCAACAATCGGAGGCGGGAGAACTGGTTGGCTCGGCTGGGGCTCCGATCCTATTGTTTGTAGCTAATCGCCGTCAACATGACGGCAAAAATGAATAACATCGGTGCCCGTCACTTGGTCTTGTGAAGCCGTCGGTGGAACGTCTCTACCGTCAGCGAATCAATAAAACCACAATGACGATGATGAGCACGAGACCCAAACCGCCGCCTCCGATGTAAAGCGCACTGCCCAAAAATGGCAAAATTAACAGGTGCATAGATAGTCTTTCGGGTTGATGGTTATTTGGTGCCGTTCTGAATCCCCTGGCCGGCGTCTTTCATGTCCTGACCAAAACCGTTGGCCGTGTGGCAGCCCGAACCGGCGACAGCCACGAGCGCGATGAGAAAAAACAGGAGATACATTCGATTCAATAATTGGGGCATATTCTTCATGTCCACAGCATCGCATGATAATCTTGGCAAATCTATGGGGTGTAACCCTATCACTACAGAGCGGATTATTTAGTTAAAAAAACCTTCAGCGAAACCTTCAACGATTTCTTCAATAGGGGACTCGTGGAACTCGTCCCCCTGACAACACGCCGCCAGTTGACGGAAGAAACAGAAGCGCAGGAACGCGATCTGGCAGCGGTGCTGGAGAATCCAGAAACCTACCATTCCGGCGGACGCGCCACGCAGGTCAACCGCGAGCTGCTGCACGTTTCCGACCGGCTGCCGGAAGTGACGGACAGTGGGAGGCGGCTGTGCGGGAACTGGAGCTGTTTGAAGCGGCACTAGCGGCGGAATAATCATCACAGCCAGCTTTTCAGCCGCTCGCGCAAAATGCCACGGGCGCGATAAAGCCTTGATTCCACAGCCTTCGGTGTCGTTTCCAAAATCGCTGCGGCCTCGGCGACGCTGCGTTCCCCCCATTCACAGAGCACAATCGCCTCGCGCAAATCCTCCGGCAAATTCCTGACGGCGGCGCGCACGGTGGCGGCGCGTTCGGCGGCGAGGGCCGCTTCTTTGGGGGTGGGTGAATTTGCCGGCAGCGTGCTGCCGAAAGATTGCTCGGTCTCGGGATTTTCCGCGTCCAGCGAAACATTCGGATGCCGCGAGCGCCAGCGGAAATGGTTCCGCGCCAGATTTGCCGCGATGGTGAACAGCCAGGTGGAAAATCTCTGTTCCACATGGAAGGTGCCGTGCGATTTGAAAACGCGGACAAAAGTTTCCTGTGCGAGATCGTTGGCGTCGTCCTCGTTGCCGGTCATGCGGCAGAGAAAACGAAAGAGCGGCGTGGCGTGGCGCTCCATCAAGCTGTTGAGCGCGGCATCGTGGCCGGCCTGCAGCCGTTCCATGTCCGCCCGGTCAAGGGCGTCCGGCGAAGGCTGGGCGTCAGTGCTGATGCTCATGGCCGGCGTCGCCCGACATGGACTGTTCCATCAGTTCGCTGGCGCCCAACGTGAGCTGTTTCATCTCGGCGAGATAGCGCCGGCCCTGTTCCGGCGGCATCGCCTGGCTGACGGTGATGAAATGCCGGAGCATCTGCGCCTGACATTGCGCGCGGAGTTCGCCGAGTTCAGTCAGTTTGACCTGGGCGTCGGCGATGACATTTGTTCCGCCGGCCAGCTCGGCCTGCAGTTCCGTTTTCTTGGCGGCAATCTTGGCGCACATTTCGGCGCACTGCGGCAGGTAGCTTTCATGGAGCCGCCGGACGCGCTGCATTTCCGCGTCGCTCAAATGAAATTCATCGCGCAGCCAGATCAAATCATCCACCGGTCTGGCGCAGCATAACTCGGCGGCGCGCTGGCTGACGAAATAGGAGCCGGCGAAAACCGCCACGCCCAGCGCCAGTGCGCCAAACAGGATGACGAGCGAGCGATTCATGTTCAACGCAGCGTCGCCGGGGCGACCGCCGCAAGATAGCGCGCCTGCGCTTCGTGCCGCGCGGATTGCGAACCTTCGCGCACGCCCAGCAGGATGCCGGCAAACAGCAGCACGGCGGCGGTCGCGAACGCCAGCCGCGGACGCAGCACCCAGGCGGCGAGCGCGTCAAGCCACGATGCCGGACGCGCGGACGCTTCCGCGTTCTCAATGCGCCGCCAGACATTTTGCTGGAAGCACGGGGGCAGGGCAGGCGACATCCGCGATTCGCGCAGGAGCGCGCTGATCTGCGGGCCGTCGGGATGGGTGTCGTTTTTATTCATAGGCTGACAGGCGTGGATTTTTAGCCGCCGCCCGTGGTTTAGCATTTTTATTGTGCCGGGACAACCCGCCGATGCTGGTAATACCCCGACAAATCGAAAACCCCTCAAATAACAATCCTGACCTGGAAAATAATCTGCCAGCCCGGACTGGAAAAATTTCCGCGTGATTTCGCCGGGCGTGGTGTAAAGTATGCAGCAGCGTCCGAGTTGGGCGCTCAATTTACAAATTGAACCGATAAAACCAAACCGTCAACGCACCGATATGATTATGAAAACATTGAATTCCATTTCAGCCGTTCTTTTGATTGCGGCGGCCATGTGCCTTTCTTTCAGCGCCCGCGCGGCTGACACGAATCCGGCCGGCGCCACCAGCACCAATTCGGTGGCGGCGGCCAAGCCCGTTCCGTATCCGCTCGATATGTGCATCGTCTCCGGCGACAAGCTGGGCGGTGACATGGGACCGCCCATCGTGTTCATCTACCAGGACAAGGCGAAGGGCATCAACCAGGAGATCAAATTCTGCTGCCCGATGTGCAAACCCAAGTTTCTGGCCGACCCGGACAAATACATGAAGCTCATCCACGAAGCCGCGGCCAAAGCCAAGTCCAAGAGCACCAAAAATTGACAGGCTTAAGCCAAAAATGGGTTGGCTGAAAATGCCAGCCCATATTACATTCAACCAATGAAACTGGCGGCAGCCATTATTTGCAGCCTCATGCTGGCGGGAATTCCTTTCCTGTCCGCACAAACGCCGTCCAAGGCGTGCCGCGCGAAATCGCCCGTTCCCGCGTGCTGCCAGCACGGCGTCAAGATGCCGTGTTGCGCGGCGAACCCGGTGTCGGATTCACAGCCCTCACCCGCGGTTCCGGCACCCACCGCCAACCAAAACCAGCTTTCACTTCTCGCGGGTAATGTCGTGGCCTGGGTTTTGCCTGACGCCGCGGTTTCCCAATTTTCTTCCGCATCGCCAATCTCATTTGTGACGAAGGCGAGTCCGCTTTTCGCGCGCAACTGCGCCTGGCTCATCTGATTTTTCTCCTTCCACGCCCGTAGTGTGCCTGTCGCTGGCGCGCAGCGTTTCCCGTTTTATTTGTTTCCGTAGATTTGTTGTGTCCATGAAATGTGTTTGCAGTCGGGAATTTATGAAATCAGTTGTCATTTTAAGTTTGTTTGCCGCAAGCATGATGATGCTAGCCGGCTGCCGGGGCATTCCCGCGCCGGGCGAAAAGCAGGCACGCCACGACCTCGTCACGGTGGCGGACAAATTTCGCCCGGCCAATCAGCCGCCGGTCTTGCCCGAACTGACGCCGGATTCGAGCTTGAGCAATTTTGCCACCTACGCGCTGCTCAACCAGCCGCAGGTCGCGGCGGCGTTTTACGACTGGTCGGCGTCCGTCGAAAACATCACGGTTGCGCGCTCGCTGCCGGATCCGCAACTGACGTTTCAATCGGACATCGCCGACGTCGTGGAAACGGTGATGCCGGGCTTCCTCCAGGAATTTCCCGGCCCCGGGAAACTCAACGCGCGCGCCCGCGTCGCCAGCGCGGAAAACCAGACCAAGTATTTCGCGTTTGAAAGCGCCGTGCTGCAAACCGCGTTCAACCTGAAAAGCGCGTATTACAAACTCGGCCTGCTGGACAAACAGCTCCGCCTCAAACGCGAAACACTTTCGCTGTTGCAAAATCAAGAAAGTGTTCTCCATGCGCAAAGTGCGGCCGGAACAGCATCCTTGCCGGAATTGCTGCGAGTTCAAGGCGAACTGGATGGCATCCGCAACGACATTGCCAATCTTGAAGATTCGCGCCGTCCGTTGCTGGAGAATTTCAAGGCCGCGCTCGGACTCGCACCGGAGCAAACCGGCCCGCCAACGCCCGCGCATTTTGAAATGGGCAACGAAAATTTTGACGCCGGCGAGCTACAACATTTCGCGTTCGCGCACAATCCGCAGCTCGCGGCGATGGAGGCCGAAGTGCGCACCACCGAAGCGGGAATTGCGATGGCTTACAAGTCGCGCGTGCCGGATTTCAGCCTCGGCTTGATGGCCGATGTCAAAGCTTCGCCGACGATGTTCCGTCCGCTGGCAGGCATGACGCTGCCGGTCTGGCGCGACAAAATCGCGGCGGAAATCGCGCAGGCCAAAGCAAATGAATTGGCAGCGCAATCGCGATTGAAGGCGGTGCAAATTGACCTGGCCGTGAGCTTCGCAGAAAAGTCGTTTGCCTATCGCGAAACTGGACGCAACCTCGCGCTGATTGAGGACAAACTCATTCCGCAGGCGGATCAATCCGTCGAAACCATCATGGCCGGTTATCGTGCAGGCACGATAAATTTTTCCATTCTGACGGACGCGGAATTGGCGCTCATTGACTTAAAACTTCAAGCCGTCG